>NZ_JBKGGU010000010.1:0-221080 GCF_052042015.1 Pseudomonas sp. SMV71
CGCCGCCGTCGCCACGGCCGTGATCGCAATGTTGGCCGCCACCTCCAGCACCCCGCCGAGGATGTCGGCCATCATCGAGGTGTGCTCCAGCGCATCGCCCAGGCGGGCGGCCCAGAGTGCGTCAGACATGCCGGAGACCCGGACGTTTGACGGCCATCTGCTTGAAGGGGTTGATACCTACCACTACGCCTGTCTCCTTGGCGATGAATTGAGGGGCCGTCGTAACGTTATTTCAGCTTGACCACGGATTGAGCAGCGCCACGCCACTGCTCTGGAAGTCGTTCACGTTGCGGGTAACCACGGTCAACCCATGGACCAATGCGGTTGCGGCTATCAGCGCGTCGCATTCATTGCTGCGGTCCGGTACATGCAGCCGGGCGCAGCGCAGCGCGACGGCGCGGTCGACCGTCAGGATTCTACCTGCAAACGCGGGCATGACATGGTTATCCAGCCATTCACGCAAGCGGCTGCCTTGAACCGGGTCTTTGCGTTCGAAGCGCAGCACACCGGTTTCCAGTTCCAGTACGGTAATCGCCGAAACGTACAGGCTGGGGGCGGGCACGCTGCGCGCCCAGGCTTGTACGTTTTTATCTGCTTGCGGCTTACGCAGTTCCGAGATGACATTGGTGTCGAGTAAAAACATCAGGACAGGTCTACCGGCCGAGGGGAGATGACGGCACGCTCGGTCTCGAAATCGATATCCGGCGCATCGGGCATGACCAGCAACTCGACAATGCTGATGCCCATGCCGGTCAGTTTCTGGTACTCCTCAATGCTTAGCAGCACATGGGCTGGCTTGCCACGGTCGGTGATGATCACCGGCCCCTCCCGGCTGGCTTTTTTGGCACCACTTGTGTCGTGGTTGAATTCGCGGCTGGAAATAGTGGTGATGGACATCGAAGTGCCCTCATGGAATCTGAATGTAGGCACGTTACTACTTGAGTGAAGGGGCGGCAAGAAAAAAGGCCCCGCCAACTGATTGGCGGGGCCTTCTGTACGTCAGGTTTTCCCGTTACTGGGCGTCAGCGGCCGGGGCCTTTTCGCCGTGGGACAGGCTGTAGACATACGCGGCCAGCAAGTGGACCTTGTCATTGCCCTGCAGGTCGGCCTGGGCCGGCATCTGGCCCTGGCGACCGTAGCGGATGGTCTGCTGCAGTTGAGCGAAGCTCGAACCGTAGATGAACCCTGCCGGATGCGTCAGGTCAGGTGCGCCCATGGCGGGCGTGCCCTTGCCGGCCGGACCGTGGCAGGCCACGCAGTTGGCGGCGAACAGTTTCTGGCCGTTGGCCGGGTCGGCTTTCGCGCCTTCCGGCAGTTTGCGACCGTGCAGGCCGGTCACCAGGTACGAGGCGACGTCGGCAACGCCTTGCTCGCCAACCACGGCAGCCCAACCCGGCATCACCGCGTGACGACCGCCCATGATGGTGGTCTTGATGGTTTCCGGCTCACCGCCCCAGCGCCAGTCGGCGTCGGTCAGGTTCGGGAAGCCGTAGGCACCCTTGGCGTCGGAACCATGGCAGACCGAGCAGTTAGAGGCGAACAGGCGGCCCCCCATCTTCAGGGCTTGCGGGTCCTTGGCGACTTCTTCGATGGGCATGGACGCGAACTTGGCGAAGATCGGACCGAACTTGGCGTCCGAGCGCGCCATTTCCTTTTCCCACTCGTGAACGCCGGTCCAGCCGGTCTGGCCGTTGGCGAAGGCGGTCTGCTTTTCGGTGTCCAGGTAGTTATAGCCTGGCAGCAGGCCTTTCCAGTTGCCCAGACCAGGGTAGAGCACCAGGTAGCCAAGGGCGAACACGATGGTGCCGACGAACAGCATGAACCACCATTTCGGCAGCGGGTTGTCGTACTCCTCGATCCCGTCGAAGGAGTGGCCGACCGTTTCTTCAGTGGCTTCGCTGCGTTGGCCCTTGCGGGTCGACAGCAGCAGCCAGGTCAGGGCGAAGATCGTTCCCAGGCTGAGGACTGTGACGTACAGACTCCAGAACGTAGTCATTCTTTATTACTCCTAGAAGCTTGCTCGACGTGCTTGATGGCTTCGGGATCATCCGCGAACGGCAGCAAGGTCGCGTCGTCAAACTCCGACTTGCGCTTGGGGCTGAACACCCACAGGGCCAGGCCGATAAAAGCCACCATCACGATGACGGTACCCAGGCCACGAATCATCCCGATATCCATTAACAATCACCGTTTGCTTTTGATGATGGTGCCCAGGCCTTGCAGATAGGCCACCAGCGCGTCCATTTCAGTCTTGCCCTTGACGGCATCCTTGGCCCCGGCGATGTCTTCGTCGGTGTAAGGCACGCCCAGGGTGCGCAGGACTTCCATTTTTTTCGCGGTGTCTTTGCCGTCGAGCTTGTTTTCTACGAGAAACGGGTAGGCCGGCATTTTCGACTCGGGCACCACGTTGCGCGGGTTGTACAAGTGCGCACGGTGCCAGTCGTCGGAGTAACGGCCGCCAACACGGGCCAGGTCCGGGCCGGTACGCTTGGAACCCCACAGGAACGGGTGGTCCCAGACGCTTTCGCCAGCGACCGAGTAGTGGCCATAGCGTTCGGTCTCGGCGCGGAACGGACGGATCATCTGCGAGTGGCAGCCGACACAGCCGTTGGCGATGTAGATGTCGCGGCCTTCCAGTTCAAGGGCGGTACGCGGCTTCATGCCCTCGACCGGCTTGTTGGTGACGTCCTGGAAGAACAGCGGAACGATCTGGGTCAAGCCGCCGATGCTCACGGCGATGACCATGAAGAAGGCCAGCAGGCCGATATTCTTCTCTACTGCTTCGTGCTTCATCAGTGAGCTCCAACTACGGCGATCTTGGCGGCGGCTTCAGCTTCAGCCGGGTCAGAGGCACGAACGGTGCGATACACGTTGTAGGCCATCAGCAGCATGCCGCTGGCGAAGAACGCACCGCCCAGGGCACGTACGATGAAACCAGGGTGGCTGGCTTGCAGCGCTTCAACGAACGAATAGGTCAGGGTGCCGTCGTCGTTGATCGCGCGCCACATCAGGCCCTGGGTGATGCCGTTGACCCACATCGAGGCGATGTAGAGCACGGTACCGATGGTCGCAAGCCAGAAATGCGCGTTGATCAGACCGGTGCTGTGCATCTGCGCACGCCCGAACAGCTTCGGAATCATGTGGTAGATGGCGCCAATGGAGATCATCGCGACCCAGCCGAGCGCACCGGCGTGTACGTGGCCAATGGTCCAGTCGGTGTAGTGACTCAGGGAGTTCACGGTCTTGATGGCCATCATCGGGCCTTCGAAGGTCGACATGCCGTAGAACGCCAGGGACACCACCAGGAAACGCAGGATCGGGTCGGTGCGAAGCTTATGCCAGGCACCCGACAGGGTCATCATGCCGTTGATCATGCCGCCCCAGCTTGGCGCCAGCAGGATGATCGACATGGCCATGCCCAGGGACTGTGCCCAGTCCGGCAGCGCGGTGTAGTGCAGGTGGTGCGGACCGGCCCAGATGTACAGGGTGATCAGCGCCCAGAAGTGCACGATGGACAGTCGATAGGAATAGATCGGACGCTCGGCCTGTTTCGGCACGAAGTAATACATCATTCCCAGGAAGCCGGTGGTCAGGAAGAAACCCACCGCGTTGTGGCCGTACCACCACTGGATCATCGCATCGGTCGCGCCCGAGTAGGCCGAGTACGACTTGAACAGGCTGACCGGCAGCGACATGTGGTTGACGATGTGCAGCATGGCGGTCACGACGATGAACGCACCGTAGAACCAGTTACCGACGTAGATGTGCTTGGTCTTGCGCTTGACGATGGTGCCGAAGAACACCAGGCCGTAGGTCACCCAGACAATGGCCAGCAGGATCGCCAGCGGCCATTCCAGCTCCGCGTATTCCTTGGTGGTGGTCAAGCCCATTGGCAAGGTCACGATGGCGCCGACGATGACCGCTTGCCAACCCCAGAAGGTGAAGGCGGCGAGGCTATCGGAAATCAGTCGCGTTTGGCAGGTTCGCTGCACGACGTAGTAAGAAGTGGCAAACAACGCACATCCACCGAAGGCGAAGATCACCAGGTTGGTGTGCAGCGGGCGCAGGCGTCCAAACGTCGTCCATGGCAGATCGAAGTTCAACTCCGGCCACACCAGTTGCGAAGCGATAAAGACACCAAGCCCCATGCCAAGGATCCCCCAGACCACCGTCATGATGGCGAACTGGCGGACTACCTTATAGTTATAAGCAGTCGGACTGATTGCTGTGCTCATTCTAAGGTTCCACGGTTTGGGTGTTTTATTAGGATAAAAATCGGTCGCAAGTATGGAGAAAGCGGGGGGTCATTGCAACGCGCCATGACCTCGGTCAATGCTTTCCAACGCTGATTCTGCGGCCTTTCCATGTTCCGTGTAGGGACAAAATCGCCGCTCGGCAAAATGTCGCAACGAAGGAAAGAGGCGAGGGGGTCGGGTCGCTTGTAACGGGGTGTGTTCAAACAGGACGTTCAGTCGAGACCTGGCCGCTGTCGCGTGGCCGGTATCTGCCTGTCTTTACGGCGTTTTTTCGAACGATTGTCGAACACATCGGGTCGGGTCGACCTGAAACCGGCAGTCGCCAGTGCACGCTTAGGTAAGCTTAGACCCGATTCGGAGGAACCGAAAGGCAGACTTTGGAAGGGTGCGACAAAAAGAAGCAGCTGCGAGTTTCGAGCTGCAAGCTGCAAGCGAGTGTTCGTCGCCTGCAGCTCTTGCTTTGCCTTTACTTGTTGCTTGAAGCTTGCGGCTCGCCGCTCAACTGCTCGTTCCCCTTCGAGAGGCTGTAGACGTACGCGGCGAGCAGTTGCACCTTGTCATTGCCCAGCAGCTCGCTCTGCGCCGGCATATGACCCTGGCGCCCATGGCGAATGGTTTGCTGCAACTGCGCCAGGCTGGTGCCATAGATGAAGCCGGCCGGCTGCGTCAGGTTCGGCGCGCCCATGGCTTCGTTGCCCTGGCCGTTGGCCCCATGGCAGGCGACGCAAGTGGTGCTGAATGCCTGCTGGCCGGCTTGCAGGTCGGCACCGCTGTCAGCGGACAGTGGCAGGCCTGCCAGCTCATGGCGCACATAGGCGGCGACGTTCTTGACCCCGGCATCGCCCAGCACTTCGCCCCAGGCCGGCATCGCTGCCATGCGTCCGCCCATGATGGTGGCCTTGATGGTGTCGGCCGCGCCGCCCCAGCGCCAGTTGCTGTCGGCCAGGTTCGGGAAGCCGAAGGCACCCTTGGCATCGGAGCCATGGCAGACCGAGCAGTTGGAGGCGAACAGGCGACCGCCCATTTTCAGGGCTTGCGGGTCCTTGGCGACTTCTTCCACGGGCATCGCCGCGAACTTGGCAAAGATCGGCCCGAACTTCGCGTCCGCCTTGGCCATTTCCTTTTCCCATTCGTGGGCGCCGGTCCAACCATTTTCATAGCCCGGCAGGATGCCTTTCCAATTGCCCAGCCCCGGATAAAGGACCAGATAGCCGACCGAGAACACCAGGGTGCCGGCGAACAGCAGGAACCACCATTGCGGCAGCGGGTTGTCGTATTCCTCGATGCCGTCGAAGCTGTGGCCCATGGTCTGGTCGACGCTGCCCTTGGTCTCGCCCTTGCGGGTGCCGATCAGCAGCCAGGTCAGGCCGATCAGGCTGCCGAGGGTCAGTACGCAGATCCACGTACTCCAGAAGGTGGTCATGGCCGGGTACTCCTTGTTGCAGGGGCTTGGGGATTGGCATTGTCGGCGGGCGGTTCGTCGGCGAACGGCAGCAGGCGCGCCTGGGCGAATTCCGGGCCGCGCTTGCTGCTGAAGACCCACAGGGTCAGGCCGATGAAGGCCACGAACACCACGACCGTGCCCAGGCCGCGGATCATTCCAGTGCTCATTTCAAGGAACATGGGGCTTACCTCTTGCTCTTGATGGCAGTGCCGAGCACTTGCAGATAGGCCACCAGTGCATCCATTTCGGTCTTGCCCTTGAGCGAGGCCACGCTGGCGCTGATGTCTTCGTCGGTGTATGGCACGCCCAGGGTGCGCATGGCGCGCAGCTTGGCTTCGGTGTGGCTGCTGTCCACCGTCTGGGTCACCAGCCACGGGTAGGCCGGCATTTTCGACTCGGGCACGACGTTGCGCGGGTTGTACAGGTGCGCACGGTGCCAGTCATCGGAGTAGCGTGCGCCAACCCGCGCCAGATCCGGCCCGGTGCGCTTGGAGCCCCACAGGAACGGGTGGTCCCAGACGCTTTCGCCAGCGACCGAGTAGTGGCCGTAGCGCTCGGTCTCGGCGCGGAACGGCCGGATCATTTGCGAGTGGCAGCCGACGCAGCCTTCGCGGATGTAGATGTCACGGCCTTCCAGTTGCAGTGCGGTGTAGGGCTTCATGCCGTCCACCGGCTTGTTGGTCACGTCCTGGAAGAACAGCGGGACGATCTGGGTCAGGCCGCCGATGCTCACGGCCAGGACCATCAACAGCATCAGCAGGCCGACGTTTTTTTCGATTGTTTCGTGTTTCATGGCGGACTCCTCAGGCCATCTGCGCGGCAGCGGCGGCTTCGGCAGGCCGGTAGGCCCGCACAGTGCGCCAGGTGTTGTAGGCCATCAGCAGCATGCCTACGAGGAAGATCGAACCGCCGGCCAACCGCACGACGAAGCCTGGGTGGCTGGCCACCAGGGTTTCGACGAAGGAGTAGGTCAGCGTGCCGTCCTCGTTCACTGCGCGCCACATCAGGCCCTGGGCGATGCCGTTGACCCACATCGAGGCGATGTAGAGCACGGTACCGATGGTCGCGAGCCAGAAGTGCGCGTTGATCAGGCCGATGCTGTGCATTTGTTGCCGGCCGAAGACTTTCGGGATCATGTGGTACAGCGCGCCGATGGAAATCATCGCCACCCAGCCCAGTGCACCGGCGTGTACGTGGCCGATGGTCCAGTCGGTGTAGTGGGACAGGGCGTTAACGGTCTTGATCGCCATCATCGGACCTTCGAAGGTCGACATGCCGTAGAACGCCAGGGACACCACCAGGAAGCGCAGGATCGGGTCGCTGCGCAATTTATGCCAGGCGCCCGAGAGGGTCATCATGCCGTTGATCATGCCGCCCCAGCTCGGTGCCAGCAGGATCAGCGACATCACCATGCCCAGGGACTGCGCCCAGTCCGGCAGCGCGGTGTAATGCAGGTGGTGCGGACCGGCCCAGATGTACAAAGTGATCAGCGCCCAGAAGTGGACGATGGACAGGCGATAGGAATACACCGGACGCTCGGCCTGTTTCGGCACGAAGTAGTACATCATCCCCAGGAACCCTGCCGTCAGGAAGAAACCTACAGCGTTGTGCCCGTACCACCATTGCACCATCGCGTCGGTGGCCCCGGCGTACAGCGAGTACGACTTGGTGAAGCTCACCGGCAGTTCCAGGTTGTTGACGATGTGCAGGATCGCCACGGTCAGGATGAACCCGCCAAAGAACCAGTTACCGACATAGATGTGCTTGGTGTTGCGCTTGGCCACCGTGCCGAAGAAAACGATGGCGTAGGCGACCCAGACAATGGTGATCAGGATGTCGATCGGCCATTCCAGCTCGGCGTATTCCTTGGAACTGGTGTAGCCCAGCGGCAGGCTGATAGCTGCCAGCAGGATCACCAGTTGCCAGCCCCAGAAGCAGAATGCGGCGATTTTCGGTGCAAACAGCTGGGTCTGGCAGGTGCGCTGCACCGAATAGAACGAACTGGCGAACAGCGCGCAGCCACCGAAGGCGAAGATCACCGCGTTGGTGTGCAGCGGACGCAGGCGGCCGAAGCTGGTCCAGGGCAAATCGAAGTTGAGCTGTGGCCAGACCAATTGGGCAGCGAGAAAAACCCCGAGCCCCATGCCGACGATGCCCCACACCACCGTCATAATGGCGAATTGGCGGACCACCTTGTAGTTGTAGGCGGTACTGATAGAAGTGTTCATGGTTCCCCATCCACGGTTCAGCCGAAGTGAGCGCCTGCCCAAGGCAGTGCCGCGTGCTTCGCCTGGAGTTATAGGCAGACTGAAAGCGAGGCAAGCATGGAGAAACAGCACAAGGCCAGTATTGACGGGGATCAATGGGCGCAGTGTGTGCAGCAGCACGGTTGGCTGTGGACGCGTGCGCAATCGGACGCGGGTAGCGGGGTGCCCACCCTGATCCTCGCCCACGGCGCCGGCGCGCCGATGGACAGCGGCTTCATGAACGAAATGGCCGCGCGCCTTGCTGCGCATGGGGTGAACGTGTTGCGCTTCGAATTTCCCTACATGGCCCAACGGCGGCTGGACGGTGGCAAACGCCCACCCAACACCGCCCCCAAGCTGCTGGAATGCTGGCGCGAGGTGTACGCCACGGTGCGACTTTATGTCGCTGGGCGGCTGGCTATCGGTGGCAAGTCCATGGGCGGGCGAATGGCGAGTCTGCTGGCCGAAGAGCTGGGCTGCGACGCGCTGGTGTGCCTGGGGTATCCGTTTTATGCGGCGGGCAAACCGGAGAAACCGCGGGTTGAGCATCTGGCCGCGTTGAGAACCCCGACCCTGATCGTCCAGGGCGAGCGCGATGCGCTGGGCAATCGTGAGGCGGTGGCAGGGTATGCGCTGTCAGCGAATATCGAGGTGTTGTGGCTTGAGGCGGGAGATCATGATCTGAAGCCGCTGAAGGCTTCGGGGTTCAGTCATGGGCAGCATCTGGAGACGGCTGCGCAGGCGGTGGCTGGGTTTCTTCTTCGTCATTGATAGTGTCTGGTCTGGCCTCATCGCGAGCAGGCCCGCTCCTACATTGGAATGCATTCAGCCTCCGTGGGAGCGAGCCTGCTCGCGAAAGCGGTATGCCAGACAATAAAAAACCCGGAAGCTTTCGCTGTCCGGGTTTTTAGCAAGCCAACTGACGTCAGCGGTTGAACCGCTCCACCAATGAATATTGCGTATTGGCCGTGCGGGTCAGTTCTTCGCTCAGCAGCGCCGAGCTGTGGGCCTGGCCCGAGGTCTGGTCGGCCAGTTCCGAAATGTTGCTGATGTTACGGCTGATTTCCTCGGCCACCGAACTCTGTTCCTCGGTGGCAGCGGCGATCTGCGTGGTCATGTCGGTGATGTTGGCGACCGCTTCGCTGATCCCCACCAACGCCTGGTCGGCTTCCATCACCCGCGCCACGCCTTCCTCGGCCTGGCGATGCCCGGCGTCCATGGTCTGTACGGCGTTGTTGGCGGTCTGCTGGAGCTTGGCGATCAAGGCATGGATCTGCCCGGTGGACTCGCTGGTGCGTTGTGCCAGTTGCCGCACTTCGTCGGCGACCACCGCAAAGCCACGGCCCATCTCGCCGGCACGAGCCGCTTCGATGGCGGCATTGAGTGCCAGCAGGTTGGTCTGGTCGGCGATGCCCTTGATCACATCCACCACACCGCCGATCTCGTCGCTGTCCTTGGCCAGTTGGGTCACGGTCTGGCCGGTCTCGCCGACCACCACCGACAAGCGCTCGATCGCTTCGCGGGTTTCCCCGGCGATGTCGCGTCCGCGCCCGGTCAGGCGATTGGCTTCCTGGGTGGCGTCGGCCGTGCGTTGCACGTGGCTGGCAACTTCCTGGGTAGTCGCGGCCATCTGATTGACCGCGGTGGCAACCTGTTCGGTTTCCAGGCGCTGGCGTTCCAGGCCGCTGGAGCTGTCGTGCGCCAGGGTGTTGGATTGACGGGCCTGCTCGTTCAGGTGCTCGGCGGTGTCCTGCAGTCGGGTCAGGCAAGTCTTCAGGCGAGCCTCCTGACTGAGGATCGACATTTCCAGGCGCGCCTGGGCGCCACGGCTGTCGGTATACATCTGCGCGATCAAGGGATCGGAAGTGGTCTGCTCGGCCAGGCGTAGCAGGCGCTTGATCCCGCGTTGCTGCCATTGCAGGCCCAGCAGCCCCAGGGGCACCGACAGCACCGCAGCCAGGGCGAAGCCCCAATGGGAGTTCAAGAATGCGCCCACGACGAAACTCAACTGGCTGACCAGGATGAACGGCAGCCAGTCCTGTAGCATCGGAATCCACCGATCGCTGCTCGGGACGGCGGGCTTACCCTGGTTGATGCGCTTGTACAGCGCCTCGGCGCGGGCGATCTGTTCGGCGGTGGGCTTGACCCGAACCGACTCGTAGCCCACCACCTGGTTACCCTCGTACACCGGCGTAACGTAGGCGTTGACCCAGTAATGGTCGCCGTTCTTGCAGCGATTCTTGACGATGCCCATCCATGGCAAGCCTTGTTTCAGCGTTTCCCACATGTGGGCGAACACGGCGGAAGGGACATCAGGGTGACGCACCAGGTTGTGCGGTGCATGGATCAGTTCTTCCCTGGAAAATCCGCTGATCTCGACAAATGCATCGTTACAGTAAGTGATCACACCTTTGGCATTGGTGGTGGAGATCAATCGTTGCTGGGCCGGGAAGGTCCTTTCGCGTTGTGTGACGGGTTGGTTGTTACGCATGGTGTGCAAATCCGCAAGGCTTTGAAGGGTTGTCGGCGTAGTCAGGTTTTAGTTGAGGTTATTTTTACCCTGCGGTCCTACGCCAGCATCGGATAAGTAAACAGGGTGAAGTGAAGCAGATTCAGCGCAAAGTGCGTGGCAATCGCCGCGCCGAGGCCGCCAAAGCGATACGCGAGGCCGTAACCGATACCCGCCAGGCCCGACAGCAGGACCCATTGCCAACCCGCCCCCGCATGCACCAGGCCGAACAGCAGCGAGGCCAGGAGCAATGCGAGATTGTCACCCTGGGGCAAATGCTTGAAGCGCCGACTCAGCCCTCCTTGAATGTAGCCACGAAACAGTGCTTCCTCCACCAGCGTGACCAACAAAAGGTTGTTGAGAATCCAGATCCACGCCTGTTCCGGCCATTTCGGTGCCCAGTGGATCATTCCCAGCAACAAGGCTCCGCCCAGCGCCAGGACCGTGCTCAGGCCCAGCCCGAGGGCGATGGCATAGATGGACCAACGCAACGAGCGTCGACCGATGATCCAGGGGCAGGCCAGCAGCAGCCAGAAGCCGATCAAGGGTTTGTCCTGATTCAGGTACATGGCGAAGCGTGCCGCATCATCGGTCAGGCGTTGCGCCGCGATGGCCCGACCGTTGAAAAAACCCGGCATCCAGTGCATTGCCAAGGCCAGGGCCATCAGTAGGAACAGGGCATGCCCGAGGAACCGGCCAACCGGCATTTCCCGCTGGCGTACCGCGTAACCGGCAAACAACAGCAGCGCGACGGAAATACCGGCCGTCCAGGCCAGTTGGCCGTAAGCCAGGGCCAGGCCATAGCCGATGGAAAGAAGGGCCAGGTAAGGCCAGGGCAGAACGGGCATATCACATCCTTTTAGACAGTGAAGCTTTGGGCGAACGTGGCCGCCGCGTCTGCGACGCCGCCTTGCCGCACAAAGAGCACATTGTGTTATCCCGGCAGATTCATGCGTAGGGGAGGGGAACGGTTGGTCGACTCTATCCGTGAGCGCCAGGGGAAAGGATTATAGGTGGGGCGATACGAAAACGGCGACTGGTCGGGTGATTGATGCTTGCTGAGGCCATGCCAGGAGGTATCCCAATTGCCTGACCCACCGCTATCGCGAGCAGGCTCGCTCCCACAGGGGGGCTGTGTCGAGCGCTGAATGCGTGAGCAACCGGAATCTATTGTGGGAGCGAGCCTGCTCGCGATGAGGGCCCTGCCAGGCAACATCCCGTTGTCTGACCCACCGCTATCGCAAGCAGGCTCGCTCCCACAGGTCCCACAAGGGCGAACTCTAGCTGGCTATCAACTGCCGCAGCACATAGTGCAGGATCCCGCCCGCCTTGAAGTATTCCACCTCATTCAAGGTATCGATCCGGCACAGCACTTCGATCCGCTCCTGGCGGCCATCTTCGCGGGTGATGACCAGCGGCAGATTCATCCGCGGCGTCAGTTCGACCCCATCCAGGCCCAGGATGTCCAGAGTTTCCTTGCCGGTAAGGTTCAGGCTCTTGCGGTTCTGGTCGAGCTTGAATTGCAGCGGCAGTACACCCATCCCTACCAGGTTGGAGCGGTGGATACGCTCGAAGCTTTCGGCGATCACCGCTTTTACACCCAGCAGGTTCGTCCCCTTGGCCGCCCAGTCCCGGCTCGATCCGGTGCCATATTCCTGACCGGCGATCACCACCAGCGGCGTGCCGGTGGCCTGGTACAGCATGGCGGCATCGTAGATCGGCATCCGTTCGCCATTGGGGATGTAGATCGTGTTGCCGCCTTCTTCGCCATCGAGCATCTCGTTGCGGATACGGATGTTGGCAAAGGTGCCGCGCATCATCACCTGGTGGTTACCGCGCCTTGAACCGTAGGAGTTGAAGTCCCGCGGTTCCACGCCTTGTTCGCGCAGGTAACGGCCGGCCGGGCTGTCGACCTTGATATTGCCGGCGGGGGAGATGTGGTCGGTGGTCACCGAGTCCCCCAGTAGCGCCAGGACCCGCGCGCCCTCGATATTCCTGACGACCGGGGGCGGCCCGCCGATGCCATCAAAGAACGGTGGATGCTGAATGTAGGTCGAGTCGGCCTGCCAGACGTACGTGGCGGCCTGGGGCACTTCGATGGCCTGCCATTGCTCGTCGCCGGCAAACACCGCAGCGTATTCCTTATGGAACATGCTGGTATTCACCCGCGCCACGGCCTCGGCCACTTCCTGGCTGCTGGGCCAGATGTCTCGTAGGTACACCGGCTTGCCATCCCGGTCGTTGCCCAGTGGCTCGCTGCTGATGTCAATGCGCACGGTGCCGGCCAAGGCGTAGGCGACCACCAGCGGTGGCGAGGCCAGCCAGTTGGTTTTTACCAGCGGATGGACCCGGCCTTCGAAGTTGCGGTTGCCCGACAGCACCGAGGCCACGGTCAGGTCGGCCTTCTGGATAGCCTTTTCGATCGGCTCCGGCAACGGCCCGGAGTTGCCGATGCAGGTGGTGCAGCCATAACCGACCAAGGCAAAGCCGAGCTTGTCCAGATATTCGGTCAGGCCGGCGGCCTGGTAGTAATCGGTCACGACCTTGGAGCCCGGCGCCAGGGAACTCTTGACCCAAGGTTTGCGGACCAGGCCTTTCTCCACGGCTTTTTTCGCCAGCAAGCCGGCGGCCATCATCACGCTGGGGTTGGAGGTGTTGGTGCAAGACGTGATCGCGGCGATTACCACTGCGCCGTTCTTCAGGCGATGGGTCTGGCCTTCGAACTGGTATTCGGCTTCGCCGACCTGATCTGCATTACCCACCGCGACGCCACCGCCGCCTTCGCTTTCAAGGCGACCTTCTTCCTTGCTGGTGGGTTTGATTTGCAGGCCGAGGAAATCACTGAAGGCTTGACCTACATTAGGCAGTGAAACCCGGTCCTGAGGGCGTTTCGGCCCGGCGAGGCTGGCCTCGACGCTGCCCATGTCCAGCTCCAGCGTGTCGGTGAACACCGGCTCCTGGCCCGGCAGGCGCCACAGGCCCTGGGCCTTGCAGTAAGCTTCCACCAGCTTCACGGTTTCCGCCGGTCGCCCCGACAGGCGCAGGTAATCCAGCGTCACTTCGTCTACGGGGAAGAAGCCACAAGTGGCGCCATATTCCGGGGCCATATTGGCAATAGTGGCGCGGTCGGCCAGCGGCAGGTCGGCGAGGCCATCCCCGTAGAATTCGACGAATTTGCCCACTACACCTTTTTTACGCAGCATCTGTGTGACCGTCAGCACCAGGTCAGTGGCGGTGATGCCTTCACGCAGCTTGCCGGTGAGCTTGAAGCCGATGACCTCGGGAATCAGCATCGACACCGGTTGGCCGAGCATGGCTGCTTCGGCCTCGATCCCGCCCACACCCCAGCCCAGCACGCCGAGGCCGTTGATCATGGTGGTATGGGAGTCGGTACCCACCAGGGTGTCCGGGAAGGCATAGACGCGGCCGTCTTCTTCGCGAGTCCAGACGGTGCGGCCCAGGTATTCGAGATTGACCTGATGGCAGATACCGGTGCCCGGCGGCACCACGCTGAAATTGTCGAAGGCGCTCTGGCCCCAGCGCAGGAAGGCATAGCGTTCGCCGTTGCGCTGCATTTCGATGTCCACGTTCTGCTCGAAGGCCTGGCTGCTGGCGAATTTATCCACCATCACCGAATGGTCGATCACCAGGTCCACGGGAGAAAGCGGATTGATCCGCTGCGGATCGCCGCCGGCCTTTTCCACGGCGGCGCGCATGGCGGCCAGGTCGACTACGGCGGGAACGCCGGTGAAATCCTGCATCAAGACCCTGGCCGGGCGGTACTGGATTTCGCGGTCCGAGCGCCGCTCCTTGAGCCAGCCGGCCAGGGCCTTGAGGTCGGCACCGGTGACGGTTTTTTCATCTTCCCAGCGCAACAGGTTTTCCAGCAGCACTTTCAGCGACATGGGCAACTTGTCCAGCTCGCCCAGGCTCCGGGCGGCGTCCGGCAGGCTGAAATAGTGATAGGTCCGGGCGTCGACTTGCAGTGTTTTAAGGGTTTTCAGGCTATCGAGGGACGGCATTGAATTGACTCCTTTGAGTCCGCACGGCTACGGACTGACGGGACGGACAGAGCCTTTAACCTAGCCCTGTTTTGAGCTTCTGACTAATCACAGGACATCAGCGGCGGGTTCGGGGTTCAGAACTCCGCTATCATGCGGCGGTTTTCGTGACAGGCTTTGCTACGGAGTTTCAATGAACACGCTTTTCATGCACTGCCGGCCGGGCTTCGAAGGCGAGGTCTGTTCCGAGATCGCCGACCACGCGGTGCGACTCAACGTGGCCGGCTATGCCAAGGCCAAGCCGGCCAGTGCCTGCGCCGAATTCGTCTGCACGGAGAACGACGGCGCCGAGCGGTTGATGCGCGGCTTGCGTTTCGCTGAGTTGATTTTTCCGCGCCAATGGGCGCGAGGCACTTTTATCGACTTGCCGGAAACCGATCGCATCAGCGTCATCCTGAGCCATATGGCGGCGTTCCCGGCCTGTGGAAGTCTGTGGCTGGAAGTGGTGGACACCAACGACGGCAAGGAACTGTCGAACTTCTGCAAAAAATTCGAAGGCCCGTTGCGCAAGGCGCTGACCGCAGCCGGCAAACTGGTGGACGATACGCATAAGCCGCGCCTGTTGCTGACCTTCAAGAGTGGACGCGAAGTGTTCCTGGGCCTGGCCGATGCCGATAACTCGGCGATGTGGCCCATGGGCATTCCACGGCTGAAGTTCCCGCGGGAGGCGCCGAGTCGTTCAACCCTCAAGCTCGAAGAGGCCTGGCACCATTTCATCCCCCGCGATCAGTGGGACGAGCGCCTGCACAGCGACATGACCGGCGTCGATCTCGGTGCCGCGCCGGGCGGTTGGACCTGGCAATTGGTCAACCGTGGCATGCTGGTGACCGCCATCGACAACGGTCCGATGGCCGAGAGCCTGATGGACACCGGACTGGTGCAGCACCTGATGGCGGACGGCTTTACCTTCAAGCCCAAGCAGCCGGTGGACTGGATGGTTTGCGACATTGTCGAGAAACCGGCGCGCAACGCGGCCATGCTCGAAGAGTGGATCGGCGAAGGTCATTGCCGCGAGGCGGTAGTCAACCTGAAGCTGCCGATGAAACAGCGTTACGCCGAGGTCAAGCGACTGCTCGAACGCATTGCCGACGGCTTCAAGGCCCGGGGCATCAAGGTCGAGATCGGCTGCAAGCAGCTGTATCACGACCGTGAGGAAGTGACCTGCCATCTGCGGCGGTTGGATACAAGGAAGCCCAAGTCCCGCTGATGCGCCGCAGCACCGCTCTTGTGGCGAGGGAGCTTGCTCCCGCTGGACTGCGCAGCAGGCCCTGGCCAAAAAGCGACGACTGTTACGCAGCCGAGCGCGAGCAAGCTCCCTCGCCACAGGAATTGATGTGAGTCTGTTAAGGGCGCCGACATTGCGCGACAATACCGGCCGGTTTCAGGAGTAGAACATGAGTGAAATGAACGACACGCCGGTCGACGGCACGCTGGACGCCACCGGCCTCAACTGCCCGGAGCCGGTGATGATGCTACACCAGCATATTCGCGACCTGGCCCCTGGCGGCCTGTTGAAGGTGATTGCCACGGACCCCTCGACCCGCCGCGACATCCCCAAGTTCTGCGTGTTTCTCGACCACGAATTGGTGGCCCAGGACGAGGCGGACGGGACCTACCGCTACTGGATTCGCAAGAAACTCGCCTGATCCGCCGGACGGCTGATGCGGATCTGCTTACGTGCGCTGCGTGCCAGGCGGATCGACA
Organism: Pseudomonas sp. SMV71; assembly: GCF_052042015.1. NCBI lineage: Bacteria > Pseudomonadati > Pseudomonadota > Gammaproteobacteria > Pseudomonadales > Pseudomonadaceae > Pseudomonas > Pseudomonas sp. SMV71. The sequence goes on from NZ_JBKGGU010000010.1 coordinate 16,221, forward strand.
GCATCAGCGCCGCGCAGCTCAAGCCCACGATCAGGCCTTGCCACAATCCGCTCGGGCCGCTGGCGGTGCCAAGCCAATCGGTCAGGCCCAACGCGTAACCCACCGGCAGGCCGATGCCCCAATAGGCAAACAGCGTCAGGATCATCGTTACCCGGGTGTCCTGGTAGCCACGCAACGCGCCGGCTGCCGTCACTTGGATCGCATCGGAAAATTGAAACAGCGCTGCATAGACGATCAGCATCGACGCCACTTCGATCACCACCGGATCGGCGGTGTAGATTGCAGCGATGGGCTCGCGCAGCAGGAACATCAGGCTTGCTGACAGGCAGGCATACGCCAGCGCTGTGCCCATGCCGACTCCGGCGGCGAAGCGCGCTTCGCGAGGCTGGCGACGTCCCAAGGCCTGACCGACCCGCACGGTCACGGCCATGCCCAGGGAGTAGGGGATCATGAACACCAGCGAACTGAAGTTCAGCGCGATCTGGTGGCCGGCCACGACCGTGGCACCGAGGCTGCCTATCAGCAGTGCGATTACCGCGAAGATACTCGACTCGGCAAATACCGCGATGCCGATTGGCAGGCCGATGCCCAGCAGGCGCTTGATCACGGCCCATTGCGGCCAGTCGAAACGACTGAACAGGCGACTCGACCGGTAGGCCGGTGCCCAGCGTGCCCAGCCGGCCATGCCCAATGCCATGACCCACATCACGATGGCGGTGGCCCAGCCGCAACCGACACCGCCCATGGCCGGCACGCCAAGATGCCCGTAAATGAAGATGTAATTGAGCGGAATGTTCAGCCCCAGGCCGCACAGGCCCAGCACCATGGCTGGCCGGGTACGGCCCAGGCCATCGCTGAAACAGCGGAGCACGTGATACAGGGCCACCGCCGGCAGGCCGGTGCCGATGCCGCGAAGATACTCCATGCTGGGGCCGATCAATTGCGGATCGACCTTCATGAGGTGCAGGATCGGATCGGCGCTGAACAGCGTCAGCGTGGCGATCAACCCCACCACCAGCGCCAGCCAGAGCGCCTGACGCACCAGCGGACCGATTTCCTCGAACGTGCCGGCGCCGAAGCGCTGGGCGACTTTCGGTGTGGTCGCCAGCAGCGTGCCGGTCATCAACAGAAACACCGGCACCCAGATCGAGTTACCCAGCGCCACCGCCGCCAGGTCCCGCGGGCCGACACGACCGGCCATCACCGCATCGACAAAGCCCATGGCGGTGGTCGCCAGTTGCGCCACCATGATCGGCAGGGCAAGGGCCAGCAGCGTCTTGAACTCCAGGCAAACCCGAGCCGGGCGGGAGAGGGTGGTTGGCGTGTCGAGTTCAGGGTTCACAGGCAAAGCGTCCAGAAAGAATAAGCGCAAGGCGGCGCATTCTACGCCTTGACGCAATGGTCAGGAAAAAGTGTGTGTTGTGGATTTGTAAAACCCGTGCATGAGCCAATGCCGTTCACTTAAGGACGTCACCGCCCTGTGGCGAGGGAGCTTGCTCCCGCTGGAGCGCGCAGCGGTCCCAAGCTTTTGGGGCTGCTACGCAGTCCAGCGGGAGCAAGTTCCCTCGCCACAACGGCGTTCACTGAAGAATGCACGGATTGAACGGAACGCCTACACTGCCTACCCCGCCAAAGGAGCTTTGCCATGCTGATCGTCGCCGACGAAAACATCCCCTTGCTTGACGCGTTTTTCCAAGGTTTCGGCGAAATCCGCCGGGTGCCGGGGCGGGGCATCGATCGGGCGATGGTCGAGCAGGCCGATGTGTTGCTGGTACGTTCGGTCAGCCAAGTCAACCGGGCGCTGCTGGAGGGGAGCAAGGTTCGCTTCGTCGGCACCTGCACCATCGGCACCGATCACCTGGACCTGGACTATTTCGCCGAGGCTGGCATCCGCTGGGCCAGCGCGCCGGGCTGCAACGCCCGTGGTGTGGTGGACTATGTGCTGGGCAGCCTGATGACCCTGGCGGAGATCGAGGGCGTTGAGCTGCGCCGGCGGACCTTCGGCGTGGTCGGCGCCGGCCAGGTCGGCGGGCGGTTGATCGAGGTGCTCAGAGGGCTTGGCTGGACGGTGCAGGTCTGTGACCCACCGCGTCAGGCGGCCGAAGGTGGCGATTACGTGAGCCTGGAGCATATCATCGAGCAGTGCGACGTGATCAGCCTGCACACCCCATTGACCCGTGACGGTGAGCACCCGACCTGGCACCTGTTCGACGAGGCGCGCTTGAACCGGCTGAAGCCGGGCGCCTGGCTGATCAATGCGGCCCGTGGTCCGGTAATCGATAACGCAGCGCTACGCGAGGTGTTGCTCGCCCGGGAGGACCTGCAGGCAGTGTTGGACGTCTGGGAGCAGGAGCCGACCGTGGACGTCGACCTGGCCGACCTGTGCGTGATCGCCACTCCTCACATCGCCGGCTATAGCCTTGATGGCCGCCAGCGCGGCACCGCGCAGATCTATGAAGCCTTGTGCGGTTTTCTGGGACGGCCGGTTGAAGTCCGCCTCGCTGACCTGCTGCCCAAGCCATGGCTGGACGGTGTCACGCTCGATGCCGAAACCGACCCGGCCTGGGCCCTGGCCGCGCTGTGCCGGGGCGTGTACGACCCGCGTCGCGACGACGCGGATTTTCGCCGCAGCCTGGTCGGCTCGGTCAGCGAGCAGCGCAGCGCGTTCGATGCCCTGCGCAAACACTATCCGCCCCGTCGTGAAATCGACAGCTTGAAAGTCCGTATCGAGGGACAGTCCGAGGCTTTACGGCAGATTGTGACCGCACTGGGCGCCACCGCAATTTAATGCTGGAACGCTCTTGTGGCGAGGGAGCTTGCTCCCGCTCGGATGCGCAGCAGCCGCGGTTTTTTGGGCCTGCTGCGCAGTCCAGCGGGAGCAAGCTCCCTCGCCATAGAAGCATTCCCGACCAGCCGAAGGTTGTTCCTCCCTCGCCACAAGAGCCTCGCCACAAGAGCCTGGCCGCAAGCTTGCGCAATATCTACAGGCATAAAAAACCCGACATCAGAGGTCGGGTTTAATCGAGACGGGCTGTATCACTTTTGTTCGGCAGGCTTGACCAGTCGTTCTTCCAGCTCGCTGCAGGCTTTCTGGATCATGTCTTCGGTGATCGGTACTTCGCGCCCTTCGGCGTCGATGAACGAGCAGCCCAGGGACTGGTCCGGTTGCGTGCGGATCACTTGAATCTTGTCGTCGCTGCTGTGTTGCAAGGACATGGCCTGTCTCCTCATCAGGTTGTGTGCCTATTTTAATGTCGCCGGGTGACCGAGCCATGACACTCCTTGTTAGGTCAACGGCGACACGCCCACTCAATCAGAAACACAGTTGCGTTTCCACCCAGACTTTAGACCGATAACATCTAGCCTCTAGTCGTTGCGGTCATATTTAACCTGACTCATTCTGATTTCACTTGGTTCCGTTGCGCTTCGGTGCGGCGGATCAGACTTTTCCCGCTTCATTCTCGGACGTTTCTGATGCTTTCTTCCCGCCACCGTCGTGCCATAAGTCTGGCCATAGGCTTCATCGCCCCTTATCGCAAGCAGGTTTTCGCAGCCATGCTTGCGCTGATCGTAACTGCTGGCATCACCCTGTCCATGGGGCAGGGCATCCGTTTGCTGGTGGACCAGGGGTTCATGACGCGCTCGCCGCATCTGCTCAACCAGTCCATCGCCCTGTTCATGTTGTTGGTGCTGGCGCTGGCAGTCGGGACCTTTGCGCGCTTTTACCTGGTGTCGTGGATTGGTGAGCGGGTGGTGGCCGATATCCGACGTCAGGTGTTCAACCATCTGATCTACCTGCATCCGGGTTTCTACGAAAACAACCGCAGTTCGGAAATCCAGTCGCGCCTGACTGCCGACACCACGTTGCTGCAATCGGTGATCGGTTCGTCGCTGTCGTTGTTCCTGCGTAACGTCCTGATGGTGGTCGGCGGTATCGTGCTGCTGTTCGTCACCAACCCCAAGCTCACCAGCATTGTGATGATTGCCTTGCCGTTGGTACTGGCGCCGATCCTGCTGTTCGGCCGTCGGGTGCGCAATCTGTCGCGCCAGAGCCAGGACCGCATCGCCGATGTCGGCAGTTATGTCTCTGAAACCCTTGGCCAGATCAAGACCGTGCAGGCCTACAATCATCAGGTCCAGGACGAGCAGCGGTTCAGTGTGACGGTGGAGCAGGCTTTTGACATTGCTCGCAAGCGCATCGCCCAGCGGGCCTGGTTGATTACCCTGGTGATTGTGCTGGTGCTGGGAGCGGTGGGCGTAATGCTCTGGGTCGGCGGCATGGATGTGATCGCCGGGCGGATTTCCGGCGGTGAGCTGGCAGCTTTCGTGTTCTACAGCCTGATCGTTGGCAGTGCCTTCGGCACTTTGAGCGAGGTGATCGGCGAGTTGCAACGGGCGGCGGGTGCGGCAGAGCGCATTGCCGAGTTGCTGCGCTCCGAGAACGTCATTCAACCCCCGGCCTCGGGGCTGGTGAGGCTGCCGGAGCGGGTCAGGGGTGAGTTGCGCCTCGAAGGCCTGCGGTTTTCCTATCCGTCGCGGCCGGAAAGCTATGCAGTGGATGGCCTGGACCTGACCGTCAACGCCGGAGAAACCCTGGCCCTTGTCGGACCGTCGGGGGCGGGCAAATCGACGGTGTATGACCTGCTGCTGCGTTTCTACGACCCGACGCAGGGGCGGATTCTCCTCGACGGCGTACCGCTGACCCAACTCGATCCGCTGGACTTGCGCCGTCATTTCGCGCTGGTCTCGCAGAATCCGGCGCTGTTCTTCGGCACCGTTGAAGAGAACATCCGCTATGGCAATCCGCAAGCCACGTCCGAGCAGGTGCGCGAGGCCGCGCAGATTGCTTACGCCCACGACTTCATCGAGAAAATGCCCGACGGCTACCAGACTCACCTGGGCGACGGCGGCCTCGGCTTGTCCGGCGGCCAGCGCCAACGCCTGGCCATCGCCCGGGCGCTGCTGGTGGACGCGCCGATCCTGCTGTTGGATGAAGCCACCAGCGCCCTGGACGCGCAAAGCGAACACCTGATCCAGCAAGCCTTGCCCAACCTGATGAAAAACCGCACCACCCTGGTGATCGCCCACCGTCTTGCCACGGTAAAGAATGCTGACCGGATCGCGGTGATGGAGCAGGGCAAAGTGGTCGCCGTGGGCACCCACCAGGCACTGGTGACGAGTAATGCGCTGTATGCGCGGCTGGCGGCGTTGCAATTCAATGTCGACCATGAGCCGGTCAGCAACTGAGAATCACACGTCGCTAACCTGTGGGAGCGAGCCTGCCCGCGTTAGCGATGGGTCAGCCTACACAATGCTGAATGTGCCACCGTCATCGCGAGCAGGCTCGCTCCCACAAAGTCCGGTGAACGATTCAAAAAAAGCCCGCATCTCTCGATGCGGGCTTTTTTGCAGCTTGCAGCTCAGCGCTTGTCGCTATCACTGATCATCAAAATACCGCTCGTGCCAGTCCACCAACGGTTGGGGCGAGTTGAGTTTCTGGCCGTAGATGACCGAGTACGACAACACGTTCTGCACGTACTGACGGGTTTCGTCGAACGGAATGCTTTCGACCCAGACGTCGAAGCTCAAGTGGTCGGCACCGCGCAGCCATTGACGCACGCGGCCGGGGCCGGCGTTGTAGGCGGCAGAGGCCAGGACTCGGTTACCGTTGAACTGACTGTGGACCTGGCTCAAGTAGGCCGCGCCAAGCTGGATGTTCTTGTCCGGGTCCAGCACCTGCTGGGGGGAGGCCAATGGGATGCTGAATTTGCGTGCGGTTTCCTTGGCGGTGCCGGGCATCAATTGCATCAGGCCGGCGGCGCCGACGGCGGAGCGGGCGTCATCCATGAAGGCGCTTTCCTGGCGGGTGATTGCGAACACCCAGCTCGAATGCAGACCGCGTACCTTCGCCTCGCGCACGAGCGTATCGCGGTGGGCCATCGGGAAGCGGATATCCAGGTCGTCCCAGTACTTGGCCTGGCTGATGGTGCGGATCGCCGGGAAATACCATCTCAGGTCGTAGGCCAGCTTCGCCTGGGCGACCATTTCATCGCGGTTGAAATGACGGCTGACGTGATACCACTCGCGACGCCCGTCGACGATCTCGCCGCGGGCATGAAATTCCAGTGCCCGACGTACGCCCGGGGTGTTGCGTACTTTGTTGATCAGTGCCTGGCTCATTGGCAGCGGCTTGTTGACCAGCGAGTACGGTGACTGGGAGCGGTCGGCGGCCAGGAAGCCGTAGAAATCCCGCTCACGCGCCAGCTGTTTGTAGAGGGTCAGTGCTTCCGGGTTCTGCGGTTGTGCCAGTTCCAGCGTGCGGGCCTGCCAGTACCGCCAGCGGTTGGTGCTGGCGAGTGATTCGGGCAGGCGTCGGGTCAACTGGTAGGCATCATCCCAACGGGCCAGGCGCAACAGCAGGCGCAGGCGCCATTCCGAAACGGTGTCGTCCCGCAGTTCCGGGTCATATCGGGTCATCACCTCCAATGCGCGGCTGTCGAAGCGCTTGGCCAGGGTCAGGCCGATTTCCCGGGCGATGGCGACTTTTTCATCCCGGGAAAAGTGCATGGTGCTGGCGTAACCATCCAGCAGCGCCATGGCCTTTTCCGGGTCCTGGCGGGCCAGGCGACGCAGACCGAGACTGACGATATCAGACATCGGCTCATCGGCCGGGCTGAAGCGCGATGGCTGGTTGAGCAGCTCCGGTTTCTGTGCGACGTCCACCAATAATCTGCCCCTCGGGGCAAGTGTCGTCAGGCTGCCGACCAGGCTGTTGGCCAACGGATAGTTGCGCGCCTGGGCCGCCAGTTTGGCCCGTTCCCAGCGTTTCTGTTCAGTGAGTTGGCCTTGGGCGGCCCAGAGACCGAACAGCACGTCGCACGCCTGGGGCTGGGATTTACCGGTCAGCCAGAGTTTTTCAGTGTTGGCGTAACCCTCGGCTTTCAGGCCGTGGTTGAGCTGGTACTGGGCATTGAGGCAATCCAGTTCGGTAAAGTTGAGCTTGGGGTCGTAATACTTGACGAATGTCTCCCAATCGCCGCGTTCGGCCAGCCAGCGCAACCAGCGCAACTTCATCCAGTTGGCCTGGGGCAGGTCACCGTGCTCGGCGAGAAATTTCTCGATCTCGGCATTGCTGGCGCTCTTGAGCCGAGCAGTCAGTTCGTCGTAGGCCAGATACGGCTCCAGCGGATAATCGCGCAGGGCCTGGCTATAACGGAAATAGGGGCCGGTGTCGCCCTTGGCCAAGGCTCGCTTGGCCTCGTCGTAGTACTGGCGTTGAGTGGAAATATCCACCGCCTGGGCGGTTTGAACGGCAGTGGCACACACAAAAAAACAAGACAAGACACTAAAAAGGCGACTGCGCATGAGACATCCGGGCAGAGAAAACAGGACAAGCCCAAGGGTGACCCCAGGGTAACTGTCAGTAGCTTAGCCTTTTGCCAGCAACCGGCGAAAGCTTTGCAGGGCCGTCGGCACAAGTTCGCAACATTTGGTATGCAAAACATGTAAAGAGCGGTTGGGCGAAGAAATTGGCGGACCCTTGAGGTCTCATCTCGGGTAGAATGCGCGCCCGGTTTTTGGAGAAGCTCATGACCCTGCTCAAATTCAGCGATGTGTCCCTTGCTTTCGGCGCAATGCCGTTGTTGGACAAGGTGTCCTGGCAGATCGCCCGTGGTGAGCGGGTGTGCATCATCGGCCGCAACGGCACTGGTAAGTCCAGCATGATGAAGCTGGTCAAGGGCGATCAGAAGCCCGACGACGGTTCGGTCTGGCGTGCGCCAGGCTTGAAAATCGGCGAATTGCCCCAGGAACTGCCGGTCGCCGACGAGCGGACGGTGTTTGACGTGGTAGCCGAAGGCCTGGATGGCGTTGGCGCGTTGTTGGCCGAATATCACCACCTGAGCCAGAACATCGTCACCGATGCCGACCTGGAAAAGCTCATGCACGTGCAGCACGATCTCGAAAGCCGAGACGGCTGGCGTCTGCAGCAACTGGTCGACAGTACCCTCAGCCGCCTGCAATTGCCGGCCGACAAAACCCTCGCCGAGTTGTCCGGCGGCTGGCGTCGTCGCGTCCTGCTGGCCCAGGCCCTGGTGTCCGAGCCGGACCTGCTGTTGCTCGACGAACCGACCAACCACTTGGATATCGGTGCCATCGCCTGGCTTGAAGAAGCCCTCCGGGACTTCCAGGGTGCGGTGCTGTTCATCACCCACGACCGTTCTTTCCTGCAAAACCTGGCGACGCGCATTCTCGAACTGGATCGCGGCGGCCTGATCGACTGGAACGGCGACTACGCCAGCTTCCTGGTGCACAAGGAAGCGGTGCTGGCGGCGGAGGAAACCGCCAATGCCCTGTTCGACAAGCGCCTGGCCCAGGAAGAAGTCTGGATCCGCCAGGGCATCAAGGCCCGCCGCACCCGTAACGAAGGGCGCGTGCGAGCCCTCAAGGCCTTGCGCGTCGAGCGCAGCGAGCGTCGCGAGCGCACGGGCAAAGCCAATATCCAGTTGGAAACCGCTGAGAAATCCGGCAAGCAGGTGATGGTCCTGGAGAACGTCAGTTTCGCCCATCCGGACGGCCCGTTTCTCATCAAGGACTTTTCCATGGTCCTGCAGCGAGGCGATCGCATCGGCCTGCTGGGCGCCAATGGTACCGGCAAGACCACGTTGCTCAAACTGATGCTCGGTGGCCTGGTGCCGACCAGCGGCAAGGTGGAAGAGGGCACGAAGATCGACGTCGCCTACTTCGACCAGTTGCGCCACCAGCTGGACTTGGAAAAGACCGTGATCGACAACGTGGCCGAGGGCCGCGACTTCATTGAAATCGATGGCCAGAGCCGTCACGTGTTGAGCTACCTCGGCGATTTTCTGTTCAGTCCCCAGCGGGCCCGCACGCCCGTCAAGGCGCTGTCGGGTGGCGAGCGCGCCCGCCTGTTACTGGCGAAGTTGTTCAGCAAGCCGGCGAACCTGCTGGTATTGGACGAACCGACCAACGACCTGGACGTGGAAACCCTCGAACTGCTGGAAGAAGTGCTGTTGACCTTCAACGGCACCGTGTTAATGGTCAGCCACGACCGGGCATTCCTCGATAACGTGGTCACCAGCACCCTGGTATTCGAAGGCGAAGGCAAGGTGCGTGAGTACGTCGGTGGTTATCAGGACTGGCTGCGCCAGGGCGGCTCGCCGCGTCTGCTGGGCGTGACCGAGAGCAAATCCGGCAAGGCCGACCTGAACTCGGCCGTGGTCAAGGCCGAGCCCGCGCCGGTTGCCGTCGCGGCTGCTCCGGCCCCAGCGAAGAAAAAGCTCAGCTACAAGCTGCAGCGCGAACTGGAAGCGTTGCCGGGTGATATCGAGGCCAAGGAAGCGCAGATCGCAGCCGTGGAGGCCGAGATGGCCGATGCCGGCTTCTATCAGCGACCTGCTGCCGAAACCGCCAAGGTTATCGCGCACCTGGAGCAATTACAGGGCGAGTTGGATGCGCTGGTGGAGCGCTGGGCTGAGCTGGACGCTTGATCCCGCGAGGGGAGTGCAGAGGCTGTACTGTGGCGAGGGAGCTTGCTCCCGCTTGACCGGGCTGGCGCTCCAGTGAGAAGCACTCACAGCCTTTTGGGGCCGCTTCGCAGCCCAGCGGGAGCAAGCTCCCTCGCCACAGGATCAGTGGGTTCCTTAAGTGAACAGCTCCACAAAGGTTATGCGCGCTTGACCAGATGCACCGCCAGCACGTCGCAAGGCGCGCCGTGCAGCACATCGTTGGCGGTCGAGCCCAACAGCAACGCCAGGCCGTGACGGCCGTGGCTGCCGACGACGATCATGTCGCAGCCCTGTTCCTTGGCCAGGTGATGAATCTCCTGGCGCGGTTGCCCGTAGGTCAGGTGACTGTTTTCCTTTTTCAGGGCCGGATACTTGGTGATCAGCCGATCCAGGCGCTCCTTGGCTTGATCGAACTGCTGCTGTTGCAACTGGGAAAGATCCATAGGCACATCACCGCCGAAGGCCATGGCCATCGGTTCGACGATGTGTACCAGGGACAGTTTGGTGCCGTCCCGTCCTTCGCAAAGGGCGAGCGCGCGCTTGACGACGGGATCGCATTCTTCAGTGAGGTCGACGGCGACCAGGATGTGTTCGTAGTACATGAAAAGCACTCCAGAGAATGGCGATACGGTAAGTATGGCTGGTTTCAAGCCCGTTGATGGCGACTTGGGTCAATGGGCTCATCGGAATTTGGGAGTACGAATATGACGGTCTGGATTGTGCTGTCAATCCTGTTGGTGGTGTTGAGCCCCCTGGCATGGTTGCGCCCGTCCCGTGTACAGAGCGGTCGCATGGCCTTGCGCATGGAAGCACGGCGCCTCGGCCTGGCCATGCAACTGGCCCCTCAGGAATGGCCACACTGGCTTGGACAGCAGCCGCCGACCCCGTGCGCTCAGTACTATAGGCCCCGACGGAGCGGGCAGTCGGCGAGCTGGAGTTACTGGCAAACCGCGCCCGGGGTGTGGGCCAACCAATGGCGGGAAATCTGCCTGGATGAATCTCTGCTCATTCATTTCGAGAAGTTGCCGGCCAACGTCTATAAAGTCGAGGCCGACCAGCAGATGATCGCCCTGTACTGGGGGGAAAAAGGTGAGGCCAGCGTATTACAGGATATCGCCGCCGTGCTCAAAGCATTGGCCTGAAGCCTGCGCTTGCCCCGCTGCGGGCAAAAAAAGCCCGACACAAGCGTCGGGCGGGTTGGCCAGGCAGGCCGGTAACCTTTCTCAAATCCAGGCGTTCATTCGTAACGTCACTGCTCTTCATCCAAGCACGTAACCCCAGCTTAGCCGGTTGAATCCGTCGTGCCTTGGATTAGGGCGAATTTTCTAATTATTGACTCTATGAATAGCGTTCCATCAGGCCCTGTATAACAGGTCCGCACAGTACGGAAATGACTGTGAAGTCGCGTTCACTCGCTCTGTTTAGCGTGATTGACAATTGTCGGAAATTCCGTGAAGGTGGTGTACCCAAATCAAACGGGCGTATGAATTGAGCGTTTGTATTTTCAGAGCGTTCCTACAGAAACCCGACTATCGCGTTGACGGGTGTGCCTGGCGAATTGGCGTAGCATCGACGGTAAACGTCATGCCCGAACCAGCGGCCAGCGTCCAACGTGTACTGTTCAGCTTCCATATCGTGGAGATCAGTTGATGATTTACGAAGGTAAAGCCATCACGGTTAAGGCTCTTGAAAGTGGCATCGTCGAACTGAAGTTCGATCTCAAGGGTGAGTCCGTCAACAAGTTCAACCGTCTTACCCTGAACGAACTGCGTCAGGCCGTGGACACTATCAAGGCAGATGCTTCGATCAAGGGTGTGATCGTCAGCAGCGGCAAGGACGTGTTCATCGTCGGCGCCGACATCACTGAGTTCGTCGACAATTTCAAACTGCCCGATGCCGAACTGATCGCTGGCAACCTCGAAGCCAACCGTATTTTCAGCGATTTCGAAGACCTCAACGTACCGACCGTTGCAGCCATCAACGGCATCGCCCTGGGCGGTGGCCTGGAAATGTGTCTGGCAGCGGATTACCGCGTCATGTCCACTTCGGCCAAGATCGGCCTGCCGGAAGTCAAGCTGGGCATCTATCCGGGCTTCGGCGGCACCGTGCGCCTGCCACGCCTGATCGGTGTCGATAACGCCATCGAGTGGATTGCCGCCGGTAAGGAAAACCGCGCAGAAGACGCGCTGAAAGTCGGCGCCGTGGATGCCGTGGTCGAACCTGGCAAACTCCAGGCCGCGGCCCTTGAAACCGTCAAGCGCGCCATCAGCGGTGAGTTCGACTACAAGGCCAAGCGCCAGCCGAAGCTGGAAAAGCTCAAGCTCAACGCCATTGAGCAAATGATGGCCTTCGAAACCGCCAAGGGTTTCGTTGCCGGTCAAGCCGGCCCGAACTACCCGGCGCCGGTCGAAGCGATCAAGACCATCCAGAAAGCCGCGAACTTCGGTCGCGACAAGGCCCTGGAAGTCGAAGCCGCCGGCTTCGTCAAATTGGCCAAGACCTCGGCTGCACAAAGCCTGATCGGTCTGTTCCTCAATGATCAGGAACTGAAGAAAAAGGCCAAGGCCTACGACGAAATCGCCCGTGACGTGAAGCAGGCTGCCGTACTCGGCGCCGGCATCATGGGCGGCGGTATCGCCTACCAGTCGGCGTCCAAAGGCACGCCGATCCTGATGAAAGACATCAACGAACACGGGATCGAGCAAGGTTTGGCCGAAGCCGCCAAGTTGCTGGTCGGTCGCGTCGACAAGGGGCGTATGACCGCTGCGAAAATGGCAGAGGTGCTCAACGGCATTCGTCCGACCCTGTCCTACGGCGATTTCGGCCACGTCGACCTGGTGGTCGAAGCGGTCGTCGAGAATCCGAAGGTCAAGCAGGCGGTGTTGGCTGAAGTTGAAGGCCAGGTCAAAGAAGGCACCATCCTCGCCTCCAATACCTCGACCATTTCCATTTCGCTGCTGGCCCAGGCCCTCAAACATCCGGAAAACTTCGTTGGCATGCACTTCTTCAACCCGGTGCACATGATGCCGCTGGTCGAAGTGATTCGTGGCGAGAAGTCCAGCGAAGAGGCCATTGCCACCACCGTGGCTTACGCCAAGAAAATGGGCAAGAACCCGATCGTCGTCAACGATTGCCCGGGCTTCCTGGTCAATCGCGTGCTGTTCCCGTACTTCGGCGGTTTCGCCAAGTTGGTCAGCGCGGGCGTGGACTTCGTGCGTATCGACAAGATCATGGAAAAGTTCGGCTGGCCGATGGGTCCCGCGTACCTGATGGACGTGGTCGGTATCGACACCGGGCACCATGGCCGTGACGTAATGGCTGAAGGTTTCCCCGACCGCATGAAGGACGACCGTCGTTCGGCTGTCGATGTGCTTTACGAAGCCAAGCGCCTGGGCCAGAAGAATGGCAAGGGCTTCTATGCCTACGAGACCGACAAGCGCGGCAAGCAGAAGAAAGTGGCCGATCCATCGGTGCTGGAAGTGCTCAAGCCGATCGTCTACGAGCAGCGCGAAGTCACCGACGAGGACATCATCAACTGGATGATGATCCCGCTGTGCCTCGAAACCGTACGTTGCCTGGAAGATGGCATTGTCGAAACCGCCGCCGAAGCCGACATGGGGCTTGTCTACGGTATCGGTTTCCCTCCATTCCGTGGCGGTGCGCTGCGCTACATCGACTCGATCGGTGTGGCCGAGTTCGTTGCCCTGGCTGACCAGTACGCTGATCTGGGCGCGTTGTACCACCCCACCGCGAAGCTGCGTGAGATGGCCAAGAACGGCCAGAGCTTCTTCGGTTAAGCGCCCAACGACTAGAGCGAGAGAACATTTATGAGCTTGAATCCTAGAGACGTCGTGATTGTCGACTTCGGTCGTACCCCGATGGGCCGCTCCAAGGGCGGCATGCACCGCAACACCCGTGCCGAAGACATGTCGGCGCACCTGATCAGCAAACTGCTGGAACGCAACGTCAAGGTCGACCCGAACGAAGTCGAGGATGTGATCTGGGGTTGTGTGAACCAGACCCTGGAGCAGGGCTGGAACATCGCCCGCATGGCTTCGCTGATGACCCAGATCCCTCACACCTCGGCCGGCCAGACCGTCAGCCGCCTGTGCGGTTCGTCCATGAGCGCGCTGCACACCGCTGCCCAGGCGATCATGACCGGTAACGGTGACGTGTTCGTCGTCGGTGGCGTCGAGCACATGGGTCACGTAAGCATGATGCATGGCGTCGATCCGAACCCGCACATGTCGCTGTACGCGGCAAAAGCCTCGGGCATGATGGGCCTGACTGCGGAAATGCTCGGCAAGATGCACGGCATCACCCGCGAGCAGCAGGACGCCTTCGGCGTGCGTTCCCACCAGCTCGCCCACAAGGCGACCGTGGAAGGCAAGTTCAAGGACGAGATCATCCCGATGCAGGGCTATGACGAGAATGGCTTCCTGAAGCTGTTCGACTACGACGAGACCATTCGTCCGGAAACTACCCTGGAAAGCCTGGCGACCCTCAAGCCGGCCTTCAACCCGAAGGGCGGCACCGTGACCGCCGGTACTTCGTCGCAGATCACCGATGGTGCCTCGTGCATGATCGTGATGTCGGCCCAGCGCGCGCAGGATCTGGGCATCCAGCCGATGGCGGTGATCCGTTCCATGGCCGTGGCGGGTGTGGACCCGGCGATCATGGGCTATGGTCCGGTACCAGCCACTCAGAAAGCCCTGAAGCGTGCGGGCCTGAGCATCTCGGACATCGACTTCTTCGAGCTCAACGAAGCTTTCGCCGCACAGGCCCTGCCGGTGCTGAAAGATCTGAAAGTGCTCGACAAGATGAACGAGAAGGTTAACCTGCACGGCGGCGCGATCGCCCTGGGTCACCCGTTCGGTTGCTCCGGTGCGCGCATCTCCGGCACGCTGCTCAACGTCATGAAACAGAACGGCGGCACTTTTGGCGTGTCCACCATGTGCATTGGTCTCGGCCAAGGCATCGCCACTGTCTTCGAACGCGTCTAAGCGTTGCGTTGATGGAAGCCGGGGCCAAGCGCCCCGGTTTTTGTTTTTCCGGGTTCAGTAAAAAAATTTTGTTTTCATTTTGAAAAGATTTCAGTGAGGGCCAGAACATGCCGATACAACCTGGGCTCTACCAGCATTACAAGGGGCCGCAGTACCGCGTATTCAGCGTCGCGCGGCATTCCGAAACCGAGGAAGAAGTGGTCTTCTATCAAGCCCTGTATGGTGATTACGGCTTTTGGGTGCGTCCCTTGAGCATGTTTCAGGAGTCCGTCGAGGTTGACGGCGAACAGGTCCCACGCTTTGCTTTGGTGCAGGCCGAGACGAGCATTTTTTCCAGGTCTTGAAGTCGGCACGCGGGTGACCCTGCGCTTGACCTCACCTTGCAGCCACTATATATAGCGGTGCCGCGTCAGGCGCCAACCGCCTTTCACTTTTTAGAATTCAGGAATTTTCTGATCCATGGGCAAATCGCTGGTCATTGTGGAATCCCCGGCTAAGGCCAAGACCATCAACAAGTATCTGGGCAACCAATACGTGGTGAAGTCGAGTATCGGCCATATCCGAGACCTGCCCACCAGCGGTTCGGCTAGCGCCAGCAAGGAGCCGGCCGCCAAGCGCGGCAAGGCGGCTGCGGGCGAAGCCCCGGCGCTGTCGCCCAAGGAGAAGGCGCGCAAGCAGCTGGTCTCGCGCATGGGAGTGGATCCGGAACATGGTTGGAAAGCCAAGTACGAGATTCTCCCGGGCAAGGAAAAGGTCATTGAAGAACTGCGTCGGCTCGCCAAGGACGCCGACACCATCTATCTCGCGACGGACTTGGACCGCGAAGGGGAAGCCATTGCCTGGCACCTGCGCGAAGCCATCGGTGGCGATGACAGCCGCTACAAGCGTGTGGTGTTCAACGAGATCACCAAGAAAGCCATCCAGGAAGCCTTCTCCGAGCCGGGCGAGCTGGACATCCATCGCGTCAACGCCCAGCAGGCACGTCGTTTTCTGGACCGCGTGGTGGGCTACATGGTCTCGCCACTGCTGTGGGCCAAGATCGCCCGTGGCCTGTCGGCCGGGCGGGTGCAGTCGGTCGCGGTGAAACTGGTGGTGGAGCGCGAGCGGGAGATCCGTGCGTTCATCCCTGAAGAGTACTGGGAAGTCCACGCCGACCTCGGCACTGCCAAGGGCGCTACCGTGCGTTTCGAGGTCGCCCGCGAGAAAGGCGAGGCCTTCAAGCCGCTCAACGAAGCCCAGGCCATGGCCGCGCTGGAGAAGCTCAAGGCTTCCAGCTACAGCATCGTCAAGCGCGAAGACAAGCCGACCAGCAGCAAGCCGTCGGCACCGTTCATCACCTCCACGCTGCAACAGGCTGCCAGTAACCGCCTGGGCTTTGGTGTGAAGAAAACCATGATGATGGCCCAGCGTCTGTACGAAGCCGGCTACATCACTTATATGCGTACCGACTCGACCAACCTCTCGGCCGATGCCGTGGCGATGGCGCGCACTTATATTGAAAGCGAATTCGGCAAGAAGTACCTGCCGGACACACCCAATGTCTACAGCAGCAAGGAAGGCGCACAAGAGGCTCACGAAGCGATTCGTCCGTCAGACGCCAACACCGAACCGAGCAAGCTGTCGGGCATGGAGCGTGACGCCGAGCGCCTCTACGAGCTGATCTGGCGCCAGTTCCTGGCGTGCCAGATGTTGCCTGCGCAGTACCTGTCGACCACGGTCAGCGTCGGTGCCGGCGATTTCGAGTTGCGTGCCAAGGGCCGTATCCTGAAATTCGATGGTTACACCCGCGTCCTGCCACAAATCGCCAAGCCTGGGGATGACGATGTCCTGCCGGACATGGCCCAGGGCGATGTGATGAAGCTGATCAAGCTTGATCCGACGCAGCACTTCACCAAACCTCCGGCACGTTATTCCGAAGCCAGTCTGGTCAAGGAAATGGAAAAACGCGGTATCGGTCGTCCTTCGACCTACGCCGCGATCATCTCCACGATTCAGGATCGTGGTTATGTGGCCCTGCACAACCGTCGTTTCTACTCGGAAAAGATGGGTGACATCGTTACCGAGCGTCTGTCCGAAAGCTTCTCGAACCTGATGGACTACGGCTTCACCGCTGGCATGGAAGAGAACCTCGATGATGTGGCCCAGGGCGAGCGCGACTGGAAAAATGTCCTTGATGAGTTCTACGGCGACTTCAAGAAAAAACTTGAGGTGGCGGAAAGCCCTGACAGTGGCATGCGCGCCAACCAGCCGGTGATGACCGACATCCCGTGCCAGACTTGCGGACGACCGATGCAGATTCGTACCGCTTCTACTGGGGTTTTCCTGGGTTGCTCCGGCTACAGCCTGCCACCCAAGGAGCGCTGCAAGGCGACCGTCAATCTGGTGCCGGGCGACGAAATCGCTGCGGACGACGAGGGCGAATCGGAATCGCTGGTGTTGCGTGGCAAACATCGCTGCCCGATCTGCAGCACCGCTATGGACGCTTATCTGTTGGATGAAAAGCGCAAGCTGCATATCTGCGGTAACAACCCGGACTGCGCCGGCTACGAAATCGAAGAGGGCAGCTACCGCATCAAGGGCTACGAAGGGCCGAGCCTGGAGTGCGATAAATGTGGTAGCGAGATGCAGCTCAAGACTGGCCGTTTCGGCAAGTTCTTCGGTTGTACCAACCCGACCTGCAAGAACACCCGCAAGTTGCTCAAGAGCGGGGACGCGGCACCGCCGAAGATGGACCCGGTGAAAATGCCGGAGCTTAAATGCGAAAAGGTCGACGATACCTACATCCTGCGCGACGGCGCTTCCGGGCTGTTCCTGGCGGCCAGTCAATTCCCGAAAAACCGCGAGACCCGCGCGCCATTGGTGATGGAGATCGTGCCGCACAAGGATGAGATCGATCCGAAGTACCATTTCCTCTGCGAAGCGCCGCAGAAAGACCCGGAAGGCCGTCCAGCGGTGATTCGCTACAGCCGCAAGACCAAGGAGCAGTACGTGCAGACCGAAGTCGATGGCAAGCCGACTGGCTGGAAGGCCTTCTACGACGGCGGCAAATGGAAGGTTGAAGATAAGCGCTGATTGGTGGAGGCAGGGGGCTTCCCCTGTGCCGATCAGTCAAGCAAACAGCTGTGGGAGCGAGCCTGCTCGCGATAGCGGTGAATCAGGCAACATTGATGCTGATTGTTGCGCGCTATCGCGAGCAGGCTCGCTCCCACAGGGTATCGCTTGATCCTTGACTGTATTTGGCTTGCAGTGGTCTTGGTTGATCCACGACACTGTCGCCCTTGCGTGAAGCTTTCATGTCGTTGGGAGAATGCCGCGATGGCCCACGAACTCTATACCCGCACCAACCAGAAAATCTATTTCGCCGGCCTGTCGCTTGAAGCACTGACGAGGGCTGAAGATGGGCGCGCAATGAACTCCCCGGCGTTGCTCCAGGCGGGGCGCGAGGCCGTGCTGTTTCATCTCTACGGCGCGTTGTTGGGGCTATGCCATGAAATTGCTGGCTTTTATCGCCTGCCTCAAGCCAATGCGCCGCGGGCCGAGCTATTGTTGACGCGGGACGTGCTGCAAAGCATCGCCATCCCTGAATTGGCTGAAATGGTCGAATTGGCTCATAACCCGGAAACCTGGCTGGCAAAGCTCCTGGCTGCCCATGCGGCGCTGTACCAACCGCCCAGGGCACCGCACAAGCCCAAGGGCGACGTGACCCAGCCGCTGATCGTGGCGGTTAACCTGGATGAGCCAGAACCTGAAGAGGAACTGAGCCGGGAGGAGCTGGAGAGCTGGCGCCAGAGCCTCAAGAGCTTGGCAATACGCTTTCGCGAAGGGTTGAACGAGTGCTGAATTTTCCTTCGACTCGTTCTGTTTGTTGATAACGCTGGTCAAGATACCGAGCGAAGCCTGGCCGATGACTATATAATCCTCGCCTTTCGTGGAGAACAGACTTTTATGCCAACGTCCTTTCTAGAAATCGTCGAACTTCCTGATGGCCGCATCGAGCTGCGCAGGGCCGAAGACGAAGGTTCTCTGGTCACCTTGAACTTCTCTGAAGACGCCAAGGCGTTCCTTCAAGGCCAGCATGTCGAGGTTGCCAAGGCGATGCTGAGCGTAGGCGTTCAGATGGCTGGCCGCCTGGTTGAAGGCGAATTCAACAAGGAAGAGGGCCCGCGGGTTCTGCATTGATCCTGTCTGTAGGTTTCAGCGAGTCAAATCTTATCGGCTTCTCTGTCCTGGAGAAGCCCCGCGCGTGTCTTAGCCCAATCGAATATTCAAACTTTGTGCGTCTCCGGTGCGAGCGGCGCTGATCAGTTGCTGCCGTGCGCTGGCGGTCAAGGGGTTGAGCCAACTGACCACGGTATGGCTTCGACCCAGGCGTAGCGCCTCGCAGGTCAATTGTTGGGCGCTTTGAGTGCCTCGGGGTTGCAACAGCAGAATGCGTTCGCGGTTCAGACCGGCGTCTCGCAGCCAGGCTTGGGTTACGCTGGCCGGTGGCGCGATAAGCGTCAGCCAGCGGGCATCCTGATCCTGGCTCAGCTCGCGCAGAACCGGTGCCAGCAGGTTCAGGCAGTTCCCAGCCGCGCCACGTAACGACAGTTCACTGAAAGCCTCGGGCTCGACGCCCCAGGGCGACTCGATGACTTCCTTCAGAACTGGAACCAGCGGTTGGGCCATGAATGCCTCGAACAGCGGAAGTTGTGTGTGTTGCGGAGTGTGAGGGAACTGCATAAAGCCTCCTTTAGCGGCGAATGACGCCGACGCTCAAGCCTTCGATGACCAGTTCCTGATCTTTCAGGTTGACTTCGATGGGAGCGAATTCCGGGTTCTCGGCGATCAACCAGACTTTGCTGCCGTCGCGCTTGAAGCGTTTGACGGTCACTTCGTCACCGATGCGGGCCACTACGACCTGGCCGTTGCGAGCTTCACGGGTGGTGTGCACGGCCAGCAGGTCACCATCGAAAATGCCGATGTCCTTCATGCTCATGCCGTGTACACGAAGCAGGTAGTCAGCTCGTGGATGAAAGAACGAAGGGTTGATGTTGCAGGATTCCTCGACATGCTGCTGGGCCAGGATCGGGGCGCCGGCTGCAACCCGGCCGATGATCGGCAAGGTGGTCTCGTCGGCCTTGGCTTCGAAGCCGGGTATGCGAATGCCTCGTGAGGCGCCCGGGGTCATTTCGATAGCCCCCTTGCGGGCCAGCGCTTTTAGGTGCTCTTCAGCCGCGTTGGGCGACTTGAACCCCAGTTCCTGAGCGATTTCCGCACGGGTTGGCGGGTAGCCATTGTCTTCGAGGCAACGTTTGATGAAGGCCAGAATCTCTGCTTGGCGTGGCGTCAGCTTTAGCATATTGATCGCTCTGTCTTTTTATACAGTGACTGGGATTATATACAGTGGGCGCCGCTTGGCAATCCTCCTTTTTTGGTACGCCGCCGGACGGTCGAGCGCTCGCTTGGCTTGACATCGTCACAGCGGGCGAAAAGGTGTGGTTAAATAGCTGACCGGGCGTTCGCAAAACGTCCCGGCAGGCTTGACAACCCCAGGGCTGAAACGTATGTTTCAAACAAGTGTTTGTCAGGCGGAGTACCCATGGCCCAGTCGGAAACCGTTGAACGCATTCTCGATGCTGCCGAGCAGTTGTTCGCGGAGAAAGGTTTCGCTGAAACCTCGTTGCGTTTGATCACCAGCAAGGCCGGGGTGAACCTGGCGGCGGTGAACTATCACTTCGGTTCGAAAAAAGCGCTGATCCAGGCGGTTTTCTCGCGGTTCCTCGGGCCTTTCTGTATCAGCCTCGACCGCGAGCTGGAAAGGCGCCAGGCCAAGCCCGACGTCAAGCCGACCCTCGAAGAGTTGCTGGAAATCCTCGTCGAACAAGCCCTCGTCGTACAGCCACGCAGTGGCAATGACCTGTCCATTTTCATGCGTCTGCTGGGGCTCGCGTTCAGTCAGAGCCAGGGCCACCTGCGGCGTTACCTGGAGGACATGTACGGCAAGGTGTTCCGTCGCTACATGCAGCTGGTCAACGAAGCGGCCCCACGTATTCCCCCTATCGAATTGTTCTGGCGCGTGCATTTCATGCTCGGCGCTGCGGCCTTCAGCATGTCCGGCATCAAGGCGTTGCGAGCCATCGCTGAGACCGACTTCGGGGTAAACACTTCGATCGAGCAGGTGATGCGCCTGATGGTGCCATTCCTGGCTGCCGGCATGCGCGCCGAAAGCGGTGTTACCGATGAGGCCATGGCGGCCGCGCAACTGCGTCCACGCAGTAAATCCGCTCCGGTTCCCGCCAAGGTTTGAGCAGCCGAGTGGGCGTGGCGGCTAACATCCGCTAAGCTAGCCGCCCATGCCGACTTTCGTCTCGAACCCGTTTGATTATTCGCTACATGATCGCGACCTGCCAATCACTGCGCTGGGCGACAAGGGCATCTCTGTCTTGCCGCACGGGTTCTTCGTTATTAAGGAAATGATATGACTGCTGGCCTGCAAGGCTCGTTGATGGTGGACGTCGCCGGTACCTGGCTGACGGCCGAGGATCGCCACCTGTTGCGCCAGCCTGAAGTGGGCGGCCTGATCATTTTTGCCCGCAATATCGAGCATCCGCGCCAGGTTCGTGAGCTGAGTGCCTCGATCCGGGCCATCCGGCCAGATCTTTTATTAGCGGTCGATCAGGAAGGCGGCCGGGTCCAGCGACTGCGCCAAGGCTTTGTGCGACTGCCGGCAATGCGGGCGATCGCCGATAACCCGAACGCCGAATACCTGGCCGAGCAGTGTGGCTGGATCATGGCCACCGAGGTGCTGGCGGTCGGCCTGGACTTGAGTTTCGCGCCGGTGCTGGACCTGGATTATCAACGCAGTGCTGTCGTCGGCAGCCGGTCCTTTGAACGCGATCCTGAGCGCGCCGCACTGTTGGCCGGAGCGTTCATCCGAGGCATGAAGGCTGCCGGGATGGCAGCTACTGGCAAGCATTTCCCTGGGCATGGCTGGGCCGAGGCCGATTCCCATGTGGCCATTCCGAATGATGAGCGCAGTCTCGAGCAGATCCGGGCCAACGACCTGGTACCCTTTGCCCGCCTGAGCAAGCAACTGGCGGCGGTGATGCCGGCCCATGTCATTTACCCACAGGTCGACGCCCACCCAGCCGGATTTTCCCGGCGCTGGTTGCAGGATATCCTGCGAGGCGAGTTGCAGTTCGACGGCGTGATCTTCAGTGATGACCTGTCCATGGCCGGTGCCCATGTTGTGGGCGACGCGGCCAGTCGGATCGAGGCAGCCTTGACGGCCGGTTGCGACATGGGCCTGGTGTGCAACGACCGCGCCGCCGCAGAGTTGGCCTTGAGCGCTGCCCAGCGCTTGAAGGTCAAGCCTTCGGCGCGGATTGCACGGATGCGCGGTCAGGCATTTGCCAGCACTGAGTATCGTCAGGATCCGCGTTGGCTGGAGGCAATTGGGGCGCTGAAAGCAGCTCAACTGATCGATTAAGGACTTGGAGGTGGCTGTCTACATTCTCTACGGTGGCACTCCATGACGCATTCAATTGAAGAGCTTCTCGAGACTGACTGGATGGAGGAGTTTGGTCCCCGTGATCTTGAGCGCGGATTCGACTACGCCGAGAGAAATGACATCCGGATACTGCGGGTAGAAGAGCGAGCGATTCTCACTGAATGCCAGGGCAGTGGCGACAACACCTATCAGCAAGTCATCAAGCTCACTCGTTATCGGGGCTACGACAGTGTTCATTACGAATGCTCATGCCCGGTCGGCTCCAACTGCAAGCACTGTGCTGCCGTCATGTTCCATCTCCTGGGTAATCCGCAAGCACTGCAGACCGGTTCTGCCGGTGAGCGCCTGAGTACCGAACTTGAAGCCTGGATCTCGCATATTCCTGCTCCAGGTCCCGAGTCGGTAGCCGCCGGGACAACCGATGTCCGGCTCTTCTACAAACTCCAGAAAGTACATTCCTGAAAGTGGAAACTTGAACTGTTCAAGGGGCGTCAGCTCGACGACGGCTCCTTGAAGGACCTTAAAGCGTTCGGTCAACTGACTGAGATGTTGATTCGCTTTCCGGATTACATGTCCGATACCGACAAACAGATCGGTCAGTCGCTGGTCAGCAGTCAGCATCATCATAGCCAGAACAGTTTTCTCTTGCAGGGGCGTCATGGCGCCGAGGTGCTTGCACTTGCATTAAAGTCCTCTCGCTTGTTCCTTGAATTTCACCTGCCGCAGCCTCTGATCGCTGGCCCCCCAAAAAGCGACATCGCGCTGTGTTGATTTTCACTTACGACGGTCACGTTGCGGACGATGACGCAGCCACCGAGATATTGGTCTTGTCAGGGACAGAGACCCTGCGAATCCGAACTGGATGCAAAACCTGCGTGAGCTGGAGGTCGGCGGCATCCTGGGTGATGACATGGGCCTGGGCAAAACCTTGCAGACCCTGGCCCACCTGCTTTACGAGAAACAGGCTGGACGTCTGGATCTGCCGGCGCTGGCGGTCATGCCCACCAGTCTGATTCCCAACTGGCTCGACGAAGCTGCGCGTTTCACGCCACAGCTCAAGGTCATGGCGCTTCACGGTGCTGGCCGGCAAAAAGATTTCAGCAACCTGGCACAGTACGATCTGGTACTGACGACTTATGCCTTGTTGCCACGGGATCTGGAAGCGCTAAAGCCTCAGGCGTGGAGTGTGTTGATCCTTGATGAGGCGCAGAACATCAAGAATCCTGCCAGCAAGGCGGCCCAGGCTGCTCGTGAACTTAACGCCCGGCAGCGCCTGTGCCTGTCAGGTACCCCGCTGGAAAATCACCTGGGTGAACTTTGGTCGCTGTTTCATTTCCTGTTGCCCGGTTGGCTGGGTGACGGCAAGGCCTTCAACCGGGACTATCGGACACCGATCGAAAAGCACGGTAACCGTGAGCGCATGCATCACCTGACGGCGCGAATCAAACCTTTTCTGTTGCGGCGTAGGAAGGAGCAGGTCGCTACAGAATTGCCACCTAAGACTGAAATCGTGCATTGGGTCGATCTCAGCGAAGGGCAGCGGGATGTCTATGAGACCGTGCGCATCGCGATGGACAAGAAGGTGCGCGATGAGATTGCCCGCAGCGGCGTGGCTGGCAGCCAGATCATTATTCTCGATGCATTGCTCAAATTGCGCCAGGCCTGTTGCGACCTGCGATTGCTCAACACGACGCAGACAGACAAAGCGCTACGCTCGGGCAGCGCAAAACTGACTAGCTTGATGGAGATGCTCGAAGAACTCCTCAGTGAAGGGCGCAAGGTTTTGCTGTTTTCCCAGTTCACTTCGATGCTTGCCTTGATTGAGGATGAGTTGAAAAAGCGCAGCCTCGACTATTCCTTGCTGACCGGCTCTGCCACGGACCGTCGCACGCCGGTGAGGGATTTCCAAAGTGGCAAGGTGTCGCTGTTCTTGATCAGCCTGAAGGCGGGCGGTACGGGTCTCAACCTGACGGCCGCCGATACGGTGATCCATTTCGACCCGTGGTGGAACCCGGCAGTGGAAAATCAGGCCACCGACCGTGCGTACCGAATCGGGCAAAACAAGCCGGTGTTCGTCTATAAACTGATTGCCCGCGGTACGGTAGAGGAGAAGATACAGCTTCTCCAGGAGGACAAGGCTGCGTTGGCGGGCAGTGTGTTGGATGGCGGAACGACAGGCGGATGGAAGCTTGAGCAGAGTGACATCGAAGCGCTGTTTGCGCCGTTGCCCAGGGCCTGAGGCTCATTCGACTCTTCGATTGCCTGAGAGTACGCCATCGCGAGCAGGCTCGCTCCCACAGGGGAGCGGTGGGCACCGGTTCTTCGGCTGCCTCGAAGCAGTGTGGGAGCGAGCCTGCTCGCGATGATGGCGGTGCGGTCAATATTTCCATTCGCTGACCCACCGCTATCGCGAGCAAGCTCGGCTCCCACAAGGAGCGGCGGCATGGGTTAGCGCTTCTCCAGCTTCTCCGGCAGTGGCGCAAACAGTGCCTCTATGTCCTCGCTCTGCAACTTCCAGTCTCCGGCCACGCGTCCGTCCAGGACGCCCGCCGCAAGGTCGGACTTTTCCTTTTGCAGCAACTGAATCTTCTCTTCCACCGTACCGCGGGCAATCAGTTTGTAGACGAACACCGGTTTTTCCTGGCCGATGCGATAAGCGCGGTCGGTGGCCTGGTTTTCGGTCGCGGGGTTCCACCATGGGTCGTAATGGATCACCGTGTCGGCTTCTGTCAGGTTCAGTCCAACGCCACCGGCCTTCAGGCTGATCAGAAAGATCTGACGCTTGCCGCTCTGGAATTCTTTCACCGGCGTACGACGGTCGCGGGTCTGGCCGGTCAGGATGGCATAGTCGACGCCGCGTTTCTTCAGTTCACTCTCAATCAGGGCCAGCATCGAGGTGAACTGGGAAAACAGCAGTACCCGGCGACCTTCTTCAAACAGCTCATCAAGCATTTCCATCAGGCTGTCGAGTTTGCCCGAGGTGCTGCCTCGGGTGGGCAGGGTGGCGTCGTTGATCAGGCGTAGGTCGCAACACACCTGGCGCAGCTTGAGCAGCGCTTCGAGGATGATGATCTGGCTGCGGGCCACACCTTTGCGGGTGATCTCGTCGCGGACCTTCTTGTCCATCGCAAGCCGCATGGTTTCGTAGACATCCCGCTGGGCATCGCTGAGTTCGACCCAATGGATGATCTCGGTCTTGGGCGGCAGCTCCGTCGCGACCTGCTCCTTGGTCCTGCGTAGCAGGAAAGGTTTTATCCGACCGTTAAGGTGCTGCAATCTGACGTCGCTGCCACGCTTTTCGATCGGCACCCGGTAATCACGATTGAAACTCTTCACGTCCCCGAGCCAGCCCGGCAACAGGAAGTGGAACAGCGACCACAGCTCGCCCAAGTGATTTTCCAGCGGCGTACCGGACAGGCACAGGCGCTGCCGGGCGTCGAGCTCACGAGCGGCCTGGGCGGCTTTGCTGGTGGGGTTCTTGATGTACTGGGCCTCATCGAGAATCAACACATGCAACGGTTGCGCTTTCAGGCGCTCGACATCCTTGGGCAGCAGCGCATAGGTGGTGAGGATCAGGTCGTATTCGGCCAGGCGCGCGAAATGTTTCTTGCGCCCGGCGCCGTACAGTGCCAATACCTTGAGTTGCGGGGTGAAATGGCTCGCTTCGTCGAGCCAGTTGGGAATCAGGCTGGTGGGCATCACCACCATGCATGGCCGGTCGAGGCGCCCGGCGTTTTTTTCGCTAAGAATATGCGCCAGGGTCTGTAGGGTCTTGCCCAGGCCCATGTCGTCCGCGAGGATGCCGCCGACTTCCAGCTGACGCAGTGATTGCATCCAGCTCAGGCCTTCGAGTTGATAAGGCCGTAGCGTCGCGTTCAAGCCTTCGGGCGCGGTGCAGATGTAATCCTTGATATCCCGCAGGCGCTGGGCCAGGCCGCGAATGTGTTCGCCGCCTTCCCAACTCAATGGCATGTCTTGCAGCGGGTTCAGCCGTAAGGCGTCCGCGTTGTTGAGGCGCAGTTTGGTGGTGCCGGGTTCTTGCAGGTAAAACTCGCCGAGGGTCGCCAGCACCGGTTTCAGCCGGCCATAGGGCAGCGCAACTTGCTGCGGACCGAACTCGGAGTTTGGCCGATTGGGCAGGTTGACCAGGATGAGCTCGTCATCGCGGCGCCTGGCGAGGCGCTCCGGATTGAACAGTTCGATGTGCGAACGCATCAGATTCAGCAGGATCGGCAACAGGCTCAAGCGCTCGCCGTTGACGATGATCCCTAGCTCCAGGTCGAACCAGTCACGCTCCGGGGCTTCTTCCACCGTGGCGTACCAGTCGTCGACGGCGGTCAGGTCGAAGCCGAAATCCTCGTCGATCTGTAATTCCCAGCCCTGGTCGCGCAATTTCGGCAGATCGTTGAGGGTGAAGGTCAGCCAGGCGCTGTCGTTGACCATCTCGTACAGTTCGCCGGCGCTTTCGGGCAACGCCTTGCTCTGCCGGGTGGCAACCTTGAAGCCGAGGATTCGCAGCTGTTCGCGGTAGGACTGTTCCACATCGGTGTGGCGTTTTATCCGCAGTGTCTGGGTTTCCTGGCGAATCAGCACGTCGGTGTTGCGCTGACCGCTGACGTATTCGTCCAGGTAGCTGAAGGATAGGGCGGCGCGGTGCTGGATGTAGCGTTGCATCTTGCCGTTGCGTGGCTCGAAGGCGCTGAATTCGATGCTCGCCAGCCATAGGCGTGGCAGCGGTTGCACATTGTCCACCAGCACTTGCGGCGGGGCCTTGGGGCTGCGGTTGTCCAACACCGCCTGGAGCTTCTCCAGCAACTGCGCGTCTTTCTCGGCGGCCGGGTAGGCGAGGGTTTCCTGGACTTGCAGCAGCACCGCCGCGCAGTGCTTGCAGTTGATGCGCACCGGACAGGAGCAAGCAGCTTCAAGCAGGATCAATGTCCCTTTGGCTGACTCTTTGAGACGAATGGTCTGACGGTAGATGCTGCCGCCAGAGCCTTCGCAGCTGGCGGTAATGGTGCTGTCGCCGGCCTCGACGATCCGCACGCGACTTTCCAACGCATAACGGCGCCCGCGCTCCAGGCTCTGTTCCTTGAATCGATTGACCCAGGAAGGTGCCAGCGGTTTGCTCAGGGGCGAGGGCATAGGCGCGCCGATCAGTCCGGAATGACGTCAGGCGCCTGCCGTGGCGCGGGCGCAGTCAGGGAGGTGATCTTGATCAGCAGGCCGAGGTGGCCGTTGTCGAGGAAGTTCAGTTGCCCGTTCTTGGTATGGCTCTGTTGTTTGAGGCGCTCGCTGGCGGTGACCAGGCCGTTGGCGTCGATCTGGTTGATCCAGAAATCGGCGTCCACGTCGGTGAAGCGGCCCAGCTTCAGTTCAAGAGTGCCCTCGATGGGAAACTGACCGAATTGTTCGGCACCGTCGCTGACGGCGACCTTGCTCCCCTGTTCGCCCAGGTGCTGTTGCCAGGCCTTATGCATCAACACTGTGTATTGGCCGCTGGCGTTGAGTTTTTCGACGATGTTGCCCAGCGCCGGCGTGCGCTGGCTGTCCGCGCCCAGGCGTTGCGCCCCGGCGTCCCAGTCTTCCGGCGCGGCGCGGCTGATGATTGCCGGTTCGGCGTTCTGGCGCACCAGGATCATTTCAACCTGATACAGGTCGTCGGCAAACGCCAGGGGAGCGACCAGGGTCATCAACAAGGTCAGTGAGCGAAACAGGCGCATGTGGCGTCCTTCAAGCAGTGGTCGGGGTAAGGCGCTCGAACAGCGCTTCTACGGTGTTGAAACGCTCTTCCGGGCGCTCCATGGGCACCATGAATTTGAACATCGTGGCACCTTCGAATTTGTAGCGCTTGGGCTGGCCCTGGATCAGCTTGATCAGCACCAATGGATCGACCGGCGTCTGGGCCTCGAATTCGATACGACCGCCGTTGGGGCCGCCGTCGACTTTCTTGATGCCCAACTGTTCGGCCTTGAGCTTGAGCAGCGTGGTGCGCACCAGGTTCTTGGTCGGTTCCGGCAGCAGGCCGAAGCGGTCGATCATCTCCACTTGCAGATCCTTGAGGCCGTCCTCGTCGGTGGCTGAGGCGATGCGTTTGTAGAGGATCAGACGCGCGTGGACATCCGGCAGGTAGTCTTCCGGGATCAGCGCCGGCACCCGAAGGTTGATTTCCGGCCCGCCACCCAAGGGTTGGTCGAGGTTCGGCTGTTCGCCCTTGCGGATCGACTTGACGGCCCGTTCGAGCATTTCCATGTACAGGGTGAAGCCGACGGCCTGGATCTGCCCGCTCTGGCCGTCGCCCAGCAGTTCGCCGGCGCCGCGGATTTCCAGGTCGTTGGTGGCGAGCACGAAGCCGGCGCCCAGGTCCTGGGTGTTGGCGATGGCTTCCAGGCGCTTTTCCGCATCCGGCGTGATCTGCTGGCGCGGCGGCGTCAACAGGTAGGCGTAGGCCTGGTGGTGACTGCGTCCGACCCGGCCGCGCAACTGGTGCAACTGGGCCAGGCCGAACTTGTCGGCGCGCTCGATGATGATGGTGTTGGCGCTCGGCACGTCGATGCCGGTCTCGATGATGGTCGAGGCGATCAGCACGTTGAAGCGCTTGTGGTAGAAGTCGCTCATCACCTGTTCGAGTTCGCGTTCGCGCATCTGCCCGTGGCCGATACCGATCCGCGCTTCCGGCACCAGTTCGGCCAGGTCGGCGGCGCATTTCTCGATGGTCTTGACGTCGTTGTGCAGGTAATAGACCTGGCCGCCACGCAGCAGCTCACGCAGCAGGGCTTCCTTGACCGTGCTCTTGTTCTGCTCCATGACGAAGGTGCGCACCGACAGGCGACGGGCCGGCGGCGTGGCGATGATCGACAGGTCGCGCATGCCCGACACCGCCATGTTCAGCGTGCGCGGGATCGGCGTGGCGGTCAAGGTGAGGATGTCGACTTCGCTGCGCAGGGCCTTGAGCTGTTCTTTCTGGCGCACCCCGAAGCGATGTTCTTCGTCGATGATCACCAGCCCCAGGTTCTTGATCTTCACGTCGTCCTGCAGCAGCTTGTGGGTGCCGATGACGATGTCGATCTTGCCTTCGGCCAGGTCGGCGACGGCCGCGTTCACTTCCTTGGCGGACTTGAAGCGGCTCATCACCTCCACGGTTACCGGCCAGTCGGCGAAGCGGTCGCGGAAGCTGTTGTAATGCTGCTGGGCGAGCAGGGTGGTGGGCACCAGGATCGCCACCTGCTTGCCACCATGTACCGCAATAAACGCAGCGCGCATCGCCACTTCGGTCTTGCCGAAACCCACGTCGCCGCACACCAGTCGGTCCATCGGCTTGGCGGCGAGCATGTCGGCGCGCACGGCTTCGATGGTGGTCTGCTGGTCGACGGTTTCTTCGAACGGGAAGCCGGCACTGAAGGTTTCGTAGTCGGCTTTCGGATCGGCGAATGCATAACCCTCGCGGGCAGCGCGGCGGGCGTAGATATCCAGCAGCTCGGCGGCCACGTCGCGCACCTGTTCGGCGGCCTTGCGCTTGGCTTTCTGCCAGGTTTCCGAACCCAGGCGATGCAGCGGGGCGAGGGCGTCGTCGCTGCCGGTGTAGCGGGCGATCAGGTGCAGGTTCGCCACCGGCACGTAGAGCTTGGCGCCCTCGGCGTATTCCAGCGTCAGGAATTCGGCCGCCTGGTTGTCGATTTCCAGGGTCGCCAGGCCCAGGTAGCGTCCTACGCCGTGATCGATGTGCACCACCGGAGCGCCTTCGCGCAGCTCGGTGAGGTTCTTGATGACGGCATCGTTGGCCGCGTCGGCGCGTTTTTCGCGCCGCCGCCGTTGCATCACGCGTTGGCCGAACAGCGGGCTTTCAGCCACCAGCGCCAGCGCCGGGTCCTCCAGGACCAGGCCGTCGTTCAATGGGGCGATGGTGATCGCCAGGCGATCCTTGCTGGCGATGAAGTCCGGCCAACTGTCCACCGTCTTCGGTCGCAGCTTCAGGCGCTCCAGCAGCTCCAACAGCACCTCGCGGCGCCCGGCGGTTTCGGCCGTGAAAAGCACGCGGCCGGGGAACTCGTCGAGAAATCCGGCCAGTGCCGCCAGTGGTTGCGTGGCCTTGGCTTCGATCGCCAGATCAGGCAAGGGCTTGGCCGCAAAGCGCTCGCGGCCGACCCCGGTGTCCACATCCTGCTGACTGGCGACTACGCGTGGCCAACTCTTGAGGCGGGCGAAGCAGTCTTCCACTGGCAGAAACACCTCGGCCGGCGGCAATAGAGGACGGGACGGATCGACGCGGCGTTCTTCGTAGCGGTTGCGCACGTCGTTCCAGAAGTTCTCTGCCGCCTGCTCGATGCCCGGCAGGGAAAACACCTGGGTGTCCTGGGGCAGGTAATCGAACAGGGTTGAGGTTTCCTCAAAGAACAGCGGCAGATAATACTCGATACCGGCAGGGGTGATCCCGCTGCTCAGGTCCTGGAAAATCGGGCAACGGCGGAAATCCACATCGAAACGCTCGCGAAAACGCGCCTTGAAGCGGGTCACGGCGTCTTTCTGCAGGGGGAATTCCTTGGCCGGCAGCAGGCGCACCGACTGGACCTTGTCGATGGAGCGCTGATTTTCCGGATCGAAGGTGCGCAGGGTCTCGATTTCGTCATCGAACAGGTCGATGCGGTACGGCAGTTTGCTGCCCATCGGGAACAAATCGATCAATGCACCACGGACCGCGAACTCGCCGTGCTCGTAGACGGTGTCGACACAGCGGTAGCCACTGGCCTCCAGGCGGGTGCGCATTTGCTCGACGTCGAGTTTCTGGCCGATGTCCAGCACCAGGCTGCTGCCCAGCAGAAACTGCGTGGGCGCCAGGCGATGTAGGGCCGTGGTGATGGGCACTACCAAAACGCCATGACTGAGCTCCGGCAGCCGATAAAGACTGGCGATGCGCTGGGAAATGATGTCCTGGTGAGGCGAAAACAGATCGTAGGGCAGGGTTTCCCAGTCCGGGAAATGCAGCACCGGCAGATCCGGAGCGAAGAAACCCAGCTCCTGTTCCAGGCGCTCGGCGCCCTGGCTGTCGGCGGTCAGCAGCAGGGTGAAACGCTTTGCAGCGCTGGCGGCCTCGGCAATGGCCAGGCTCAGGGCGGCACCGGGCAGATTGCCCCAGTGCTGTTTACCTGCCGCAGCAGGGAGTAGCGGAAGACGCAGAACGGGCACGGAAGGTTGAGCTCCAGCGTTGCGACAAAGTCGGCAATTGTAGCGGGGGAAGGGGGCTGCTGTCAGTCGCAGACTACCCGCGTAGACAGGAAAACCACGGTGCGACAGGCGCGCATTGCTCCGCCGTGGACTCGGCGGCATAATGTAGCCCCTTTTTTCAGCCCCTACATGTGGAAGGTTCCCGTGAC
Source organism: Pseudomonas sp. SMV71 (assembly GCF_052042015.1). Classification (NCBI taxonomy): domain Bacteria; kingdom Pseudomonadati; phylum Pseudomonadota; class Gammaproteobacteria; order Pseudomonadales; family Pseudomonadaceae; genus Pseudomonas; species Pseudomonas sp. SMV71. Next base: position 47,611 of record NZ_JBKGGU010000010.1, read on the forward strand.
TCAGAAGCCCGACCAGTGTCTTGGTGAATGGATCGATCGTGAAGCGCTCGCCGAAGCGATGATCCCTCTCATCGGTCAGCTCTACCGCAATAACAACGTGGTGAGCTCGATCTATGGCCGCAGCCTGATCAACCAGTCTGTCATCGCGATTCTCAAAGCCCACCGCTTTGCTCGCCACCGTCAGTCCGACGACAGCGAATTGTCCGTCCACGAAACTTTCCCCCTGCTCAAGGCGATGAGCGAGCTCAAGCTCGGCGCCGCTTCGGTGGACCTGGGCAAGCTGGCCGTCAAGTTCAAGACCCAGGGCAATGGCCGCACCGCCGAGCAATTCGTTCGCGAAGAGCTGGCCGACGTGGTGGGTCAGCAAAACGCAGCCGCCCGTAAAGGCACGGATGTGGTGCTGTACGGCTTCGGTCGTATCGGTCGCCTGCTGGCGCGCATCCTGATCGAGAAAACCGGTGGCGGCGACGGTCTGCGACTGCGGGCCATCGTGGTGCGCAAGGGCGCCGAAAACGACCTGACCAAGCGTGCCAGCCTGCTGCGCCGCGATTCGGTCCATGGTTCGTTCAACGGCACCATCACCATCGACGAAGAAAACAACACCATCAGCGCCAACGGCAACCTGATCCAGGTGATCTACGCGAAGAACCCGACCGAGGTGGATTACACCCAGTACGGCATCAAGGACGCGCTGCTGGTGGACAACACCGGTGTGTGGCGTGACGCCGACGGCCTGGGCCAGCACCTGGCCTGCCCGGGTATCGACCGCGTGGTCCTGACCGCGCCTGGCAAAGGCAAGCTGAAGAATATCGTTCACGGTATCAACCACGGCGATATCACCGCTGACGACAAGATCGTCTCCGCCGCTTCCTGCACCACCAACGCCATCGTGCCGGTGCTCAAGGCTGTGAACGACAAGTTCGGCATCGTCAACGGTCACGTGGAAACGGTTCACTCGTACACCAACGACCAGAACCTGATCGACAACTTCCACAAGGGCGATCGTCGTGGTCGCAGCGCCGCGCTGAACATGGTAATCACCGAGACCGGTGCTGCCACCGCTGCTGCCAAGGCCTTGCCTGAGCTGGCCGGTAAACTGACCGGCAACGCCATCCGTGTCCCGACGCCAAACGTGTCGATGGCCATTCTCAACCTGAACCTTGAGAAGGCCACCAGCCGCGAAGAGATGAACGAGTACCTGCGCTACATGGCGCTGCACTCCGACCTGCACAAGCAGATCGATTTCGTCAATTCGCAGGAAGTGGTGTCTACCGACTTCGTGGGCTCGCGTCACGCCGGTGTGGTCGATGCCGAAGCCACCATCTGCAACGATAACCGCGTTGTGTTGTACGTCTGGTACGACAACGAATTCGGTTACAGCTGCCAGGTGGTTCGCGTGATGGAAGACATGGCCGGTGTAAATCCGCCAGCGTTCCCGCGCTAAGCCTTAGCAGGATGTGAAAACGCCCCGACTTGTCGGGGCGTTTTTTTGTCTGGATTTTTGTGGGGCTTTCAAGGGCCTCTCGCGAGCAGGCTCGCTCCCACATTGGGTCTCCGATATCAGTAACAACTCGGTCAACGGTGGGAGCGAGCCTGCTCGCGATAGCGGTCTGTCAGGCGCCACCGACTACCGAAGCCTGCGCAGTGCGCAACGCATGCCGGTTGCCCTTGAACAGTACCAGTGTGGCTATCAACCCCAACACCGCCGCGCCACTGAGCCAGATACCCGGCGCCGCTTTGTTATCGAGCACATGGATCAGATAAGTGCAGGCCGCCGGCGTAAACCCGCCGAACGTAGCCGTCGCCAGACTGTAGGCCAGGGAGAACCCGGTGGTGCGCACTTCGACCGGCATGATTTCCGTCAAGGCCACCACCATCGCGCCGTTGTACGATCCGTACAGGAAGGACAGCCACAGCTCGACGATCAGCAAGTGACTGAAGCTGGGGTTCGCCACTAGCCAGGACAGCGCCGGGTAGGCGGTGAGAATTGCCAGGGTTGTCGCCGCTAGCAGCAGAGGCTTGCGTCCGATCCTGTCGGAAACGGCGCCCATGACCGGCAACCAGAAGAAGTTCGACAAACCGATGCACACCGTGACCAGCAACGCATCCAGGTCCGACAGGTTCAGTTCGGCCTTGCCGAAGGTCGGTGTATAGGCAGTGATCAGGTAGAACGACACGGTGGTCATCACCACCAGCGCCATGCCGGCCAAGACAATGCCAAAGTTCTGACCGATGGAGCGGATGATTTCCGACAGGGTGGGGCGGTGTTTCCTAGCCTGAAATTCAGGGGTTTCTTCCAGTGAGCGGCGGATCACGAAGATGGCCGGCACGATCATGCAACCCACCAGGAATGGTATGCGCCAGCCCCATTCGCCCATTTCCTGAGGGTTCAGCCAGTGATTGAGGCCCACACCCAGCAGCCCGGCAAACACCACGGCGGCCTGTTGACTGGCCGATTGCCAACTGACAAAGAAGCCCTTGCGCCCCGGCGTGGAGATTTCCGCCAGGTAAACCGATACCCCACCCAATTCGACACCGGCGGAGAAACCTTGCAGCAATCGGCCCAGCAGCACCAGCAGCGGGGCGGCCAGGCCCAGGGTGGCGTAACCGGGCACGCAGGCGATCAGAAGGGTGCCGGTGGCCATCATCGCCAGCGTGATGATCAAGCCCTTGCGACGGCCGTGGCGGTCGATGTAGGCACCGAGGAAAATCGCCCCCAGCGGGCGCATCAGGAAGCCGGCGCCGAACGTCGCCAGGGACAGCATCAACGAGGCGAAGGCGCTATCGGTGGGGAAAAATGTCTTGGCAATGGCCGTGGCGTAGAAGCCATAGACCATGAAGTCGAACATCTCCAGGAAGTTGCCGCTGACAACGCGAAAGATCGCCTTGCCGTTGCTCGTGTTGGAAGACATGTGTAGGTACTCACTCTGGTATACGCAGTACCTGTGGGAGCGAACCTGTTCGCGATGACAGTGTGCCGGACACATTGATGCGGGCAGATATGCTGCCATCGCGAGCAGGCTCGCTCCCCCAGGGGTTGGGCTGTGTCCATAATGGCCGTCGTGGTTTTGCGGGGAGATGAAGATTTGTTAACTGGACGATGGGCAGTGCTTGTGATGCTGGGGGCCGTGTTGTCCGGCTGCGGCAATGGCGACACCCTTGAGCGTTTCGACGGCCCGACCATGGGCAGTCATTATTCCATCCAGTACGTCAGGCATTCCGCCACGCCGGGTCCGAAAGCGGTGCAGGCCGAGGTGGAAAAAATCCTCGCCGAGGTGGATCGGCAGTTTTCGACCTATCGCAGTGATTCGGATGTCGAGCGTTTCAATGCGCTGCCGGCGGGTGCTTGCCAGGTCATGCTTGGCCCCGTCCTCGAACTGGTCCGGGTGGGCGAGCAGTTGTCCTCCTGGAGCAGTGGATCCTTCGACCTGACTGTGGAACCGTTGCTGAACCTATGGGGCTTCGGCCCTCAGTCCCGGGAAGAGAAAGTGCCCAGTGCAGAAGCCTTGGCCTTGACGCGCCAGCGTGTCGGCCAGGCTCATCTGCGCATCGACGGCGACCGGCTGTGCAAGGACGCAGCAGTGGAAGTCGATTTCAACAGCATCGCCGCCGGCTACGCGGTGGACCGGATCGCCGCCAGGCTCCAGGCCTTGGGCATCGACAGTTACCTGGCCGAGGCGACGGGTGAGCTGAAGGCGCTCGGGCGCAAACCCGACGGCTCGGCCTGGCGGGTTGCCTTGGAAGAACCCCGGGATGACCGGCAGGTGGCTGAGCGGGTGATCGAGGTGGACGGCTATGGGGTTTCAACTTCCGGCGACTATCGCCGATATTTCCAGCAGGACGGGGCACGCTATTCCCACACCTTCGATGCACGCACCGGCGCACCGGTCCTGCACAACCTGGCGTCAGTCACGGTCATTCATCCTTCGGCGTTGATGGCCGATGGACTGTCGACGCTGTTGCTGATTCTAGGTCCTGAACGGGGTTGGGACTATGCTGAAGAACACGGCATTGGGGTATTTTTCGTGTTGCGGGACGGCGAGCGTTTTGTCACCAGGACCAACGATGCGTTTGAACGGATCAGCGGCGGGAAAACCCAACGTTGACAGCCTTCAGGATGCGGGCGGCCCGTGGCGAGGGTGCTTGCTCCCGCTTGAGCGCGAAGCGCTCACAAAGATGGGGCTGCTGCGCAGCCCAGCGGGAGCAAGCTCCCTCGCCACATTGATTGGGGCAAGTCTTGAAGAGTGGCGATGACAGCCTGTTGAAAGGGTAGGTGTGGCGAAATAGCACCTGCCTGGCCCGCTTTAAGGCACAGCGCGGTGGGGAAACTAATTGAGAACGCCCCCTAGCCTCTGACGCGACCAAGGGGTAATGTGCGCGGCGTTGACGCTTCTATAGACTGTGGCCGGGCTCGTGAACCGGCCTGAAAATTGTTCCTTCATGTCGCAACCCGACGTGATTTAGCCGTCGGTACCATAGCCGGTGCCGCGGCCTGTTCTGAGGAGTACGCATGGCTGTCTACAACTACGACGTGGTGGTACTGGGTTCCGGCCCGGCGGGGGAAGGCGCGGCAATGAACGCCGCCAAGGCAGGGCGCAAGGTGGCGATGGTCGACAGCCGTCGGCAGGTCGGCGGCAACTGCACCCACTTGGGCACCATCCCGTCCAAGGCCTTGCGTCACTCGGTGCGGCAGATCATGCAGTTCAACACCAATCCGATGTTCCGGGCCATCGGCGAGCCGCGCTGGTTCTCCTTTCCCGACGTGCTCAAGAGCGCCGAGAAGGTGATTTCCAAGCAAGTCGCCTCGCGTACCGGCTACTACGCTCGCAACCGGGTCGACGTATTCTTCGGCACCGGCAGTTTCGCCGACGAACAGACGGTGGAAGTGGTCTGCGGCAACGGCGTGGTCGAGAAGCTGGTGGCCAAGCACATCATCATCGCCACCGGCTCGCGCCCGTACCGCCCGGCCGACATCGATTTCAGCCATGCCCGCATCTACGACAGCGACACCATCCTGAGCCTGGGCCACACTCCACGTAAACTCATCGTCTACGGCGCGGGCGTGATCGGTTGCGAATACGCCTCGATCTTCAGCGGCCTGGGTGTGTTGGTGGAGCTGGTGGACAACCGTGGCCAGTTGCTGAGCTTCCTGGACTCGGAAATCTCCCAGGCCCTGAGCTATCACTTCAGCAACAACAACATCACGGTGCGCCACAACGAAGAATACGACCGCGTCGAAGGCGTGGACAACGGCGTGATCCTGCACCCCAAGTCCGGCAAGAAGATCAAGGCCGACGCCTTGCTCTGGTGCAACGGCCGCACGGGCAACACCGACACCCTGGGGCTGGAGAACATCGGCGTGAAGGTCAACAGCCGCGGCCAGATCGAAGTCGACGAGAACTACCGCACCTGTGTGCCGAATATTTATGGCGCCGGTGACGTGATCGGCTGGCCGAGCCTGGCCAGTGCTGCCCACGACCAAGGTCGCTCGGCTGCCGGCAGCATCGTCGACAATGGCAGCTGGCGCTTCGTCAACGACGTGCCGACCGGTATCTACACGATTCCGGAGATCAGCTCCATCGGCAAGAACGAGCAGGAACTGACCCAGGCCAAGGTGCCGTATGAAGTGGGCAAGGCGTTCTTCAAGAGCATGGCCCGGGCGCAGATCGCCGGTGAGCCGCAAGGCATGCTGAAGATCCTGTTCCACCGCGAAACACTGGAAGTGTTGGGTGTGCACTGCTTCGGCTACCAGGCTTCGGAAATCGTGCACATCGGCCAGGCAATCATGAACCAGCCCGGCGAGTTGAACACGCTGAAGTATTTCGTCAACACCACGTTCAACTACCCGACCATGGCCGAAGCCTATCGGGTTGCGGCCTACGACGGGCTCAACCGGCTTTTTTGAGCGGCTCCGGCCGGTGGCCTGAGCCGGCCGGGGAGACCGATTTCAGCCATTCCCGAGCGTGGCGGTGGCCAAACCGGGAAAGTCTGTAATCAGGCTGTCAGCGCCAAAGTCGGCGAGCCTGCGCATCAGCGCGGGTTCGTTGACCGTCCACACCGACACATGCAATCCCTGGCGCTGGGCCTTGATCAGGCGCTCGGGTGTGCACAGCGTCCAGTTCAACGCCAGAATCTTGCAGCCGTAGCTCTGGGCGACCTTCAGCGGGTCGAGCCAGGCATATTCGGCCACCAGGCCACGGGAGATGTCCGGGGTCAGCTCCAGGGCCGCCTTGAGCACTTCCCGGGAGCTGGAGGTGATGGTGACCTTGTCCAGCAGCCCGAAACGCTGGGCCATTTCACGGATCCCCAAAACCGTGGCGGCGGCGCGGGTGCGTGAAGCGCTTTTGACTTCCAGTTGCCAATGCTCGAAATCACACTTCTCGAACAGTTCCTCCAAACGCGGGATCGGACATGGCTGGACCCAGCCCGGGCCACCCTTGCGCGCATCGTAGGTCACCAGCTCGGCGGCGGAATGCTCCACCACTTTGCCTCGGCGATCCGTGGTGCGCTTGAGGGTCGGGTCGTGGATCACCATCAACTCGCCGTCCATGGATAAATGCAGGTCCAGTTCGCAACGGCGTACGCCGTGCTTGAGGCATTCCTGAAAACCGGTCAGGGTATTTTCCGGCGCTTCGCCCTTGGCGCCGCGGTGGCCATAAATGAGGGTCACGGTTCTTCCTTATTGGTACCTGATTCGTTCAGTTCGCGAGCCAGGCGCCGTTCTTGCGCCTGTTTCTGCAGGATGTAGCGCGCCAGCAACTGGCGCTGCGCGTCGGTCGGGCGTTCGAACTCGGTGCCCACGTCAAAGCCGTCGCCCTTGGGGTCGCAGTGGGTGACGCGGGCGCGCAGCAGAAGCCCGAGCGCCTGGGGCATCAGCACGAGCTTGATCGACAGATGGGCGCCGATGGCGACGGGGGTGGGGTACTGGAAGTCGATACCGCCTTCGGAAATGATCACCGGCTGCGGTTCGCCGATTTCCCCGAGCACCGTCAGGGCGATGACCTGGCTGAGCAGGTCGATGCGTTTGTTCATCACCTTGAGGTACGCCGCGATGCTGCGTTCGCGCTCGCTGATCTGGCGCAGCAGGTGCTGGGATTCGAACTCGCTCAGGTGCAGTTCACTGAGCAGATTGAACAGCGGGGACGCATCCTGCAGCATTTCCAGGCCGGCGGCTTCTGGAATGGACAGGGGCCGAATTTCCAGTGCGATCGTGTCCTCGATACGGTAGTATTCGCGGCGATCTTCTTCATCTAATGTCGACATGGCGAACCCATGGTAGCGGCGGTGGTCTGAGTGTAAAGCTGGTTTGTGACCCCCGCCACAAGGACGTTCCTTTTCCCTCCGAACAAGCCCCGACATGTTCAGACCACTCTTCGTATTCATCGGCACGCGTTATACCCGTGCAAAACGCCGCAATCATTTCGTATCGTTCATTTCCCTGACATCCATCATCGGCTTGGCCCTCGGCGTGGTCGTGATGATCGTCGTGCTGTCGGTGATGAACGGCTTCGATCACGAGATGCGCACCCGTGTACTGGGCATGGTGCCCCACGCGACCCTCGAAACCGGCGAGGCCATCAGCGATTGGCCGAGCCTGGCCGCCAAGGTCAAGCAGAACCCGCAGGTACTGGCCGTTGCGCCGTTCACCCAGATGCAGGGCCTGCTGACCAACAATGGCAAGGTCTCCAAAGTGTTGCTCAATGGCATCGATCCCAAGCTCGAACGGCAAGTGTCGATCATCGATAACTTCATGCAGCAGGGCAAACTCGACGACCTGGCGCCCGGCAGCTTCGGCATCGTCATCGGCGACAAGGCGGCAGCCAAGCTCGGCGTGGCTATCGGCGACAAGCTGACCTTTGTTGCGCCGGAGGTCACCGTAACGCCCGGCGGCATGTTCCCGCGTATGAAGCGCTTCACTGTGATCGGCATCTTCCACGTCGGTGCCGGTGAGCTGGATGGCTACCTGGGCGTGACCAATCTTGAAGACCTGGCGCGTCTGCATCGCTGGAAAGCCGATCAGGTCCAGGGGTTGCGCTTGAAGTTCGACGACCTGTTCCAGGCGCCGCGCGCGGCCTGGACCATCGCCCAGCAGCTGGGCGAGGACCGCTACTACGCCCGTGACTGGACCCGCACCCACGGCAACCTGTACCAGGCCATCCGCATGGAAAAAGCCATGATCGGCCTGCTGTTGCTGCTGATCGTCGCTGTTGCCGCCTTCAACATCATTTCCACGCTGGTGATGGTGGTGAACGACAAGAAGGGCGACATCGCGATCCTGCGCACCCTGGGCGCCACGCCGGGGCAGATCATGCGCATCTTCATGGTCCAGGGCACGGTGATCGGGGTGATCGGCACGCTGGCGGGCGCCCTGGTTGGCATGTTTGCCGCGCTGAACGTCAGCGCTGCGATTGCCGGCCTCGAAAGCCTGATCGGCCACAAGTTTCTCAACGCCGACGTGTATTTCATTGACTATCTGCCATCGCAATTGCAGGCCGATGACGTGTTGATGGTCTGCGGCGCCGCGTTGGTCCTGAGTTTCCTCGCCACCCTGTATCCTGCCTGGCGTGCCGCACGCACCCAGCCGGCGGAGGCGTTACGTTATGAGTGAGTCGGGCATGAGTGAAAAAGCGATCTTGAGCTGCCGCAACCTGGGCAAGTCCTACGAGGAAGGTCCGGAGTCGGTGGTGGTGTTGTCGGGCCTGCAACTGGAATTGCACCCCGGCGAGCGGGTGGCGATTGTCGGGACTTCCGGCTCGGGCAAAAGTACCTTGCTCAACCTGCTGGGCGGCCTCGACACGCCGACCACCGGCAGCGTCTGGCTGGCAGGGGAAGAACTTTCGGCGTTGAACGAGAAGGCCCGTGGCCTGCTGCGCAACCGCTCCCTGGGCTTCGTCTATCAGTTCCACCATCTGTTGCCCGAGTTCACGGCGCTGGAAAACGTCTGCATGCCGTTGCTGATAGGCCGCACCGCAATCCCCGAAGCCCGCCAGCGTGCCACGGCGCTGTTGGAACGGGTCGGGCTGGGGCATCGCCTGGAGCACAAGCCCGCCGAGCTGTCCGGCGGCGAGCGCCAGCGCGTGGCGATTGCCCGGGCGCTGGTCAACAAACCGGGCCTGGTGATGCTCGATGAGCCGACCGGTAACCTCGATTCTCACACCGCCCAGGGTATCCAGGACCTGATGCTGGAGCTCAGTACCTCGATGCGCACGGCGTTCCTGGTGGTGACCCACGACATGAACCTGGCCCGGCAGATGGACCGCGTCCTGCACTTGCAGGAAGGTTGCCTGACACCCATCTGACCGACCGCAACCCGGCGCTCGCTGCTAGCGCCGGGTCTTTTATCTTTTTACGGTGCACCGCGAATGTTCAGACCGTTATCGATCTTTATCGGCACGCGCTATACCCGCGCCAAGCGTCGCAATCGCTTCGTTTCGTTCATCTCCATGACCTCGATGATCGGCCTCGCCCTGGGTGTGCTGGCGATGATCGTGGTACTGTCGGTGATGAACGGCTTCCAGCGTGAAATGAGTTCGCGCATCCTCGGCATGGTGCCCCACGCGACTGTCGTCGGCGTCAATCCGATCGACGACTGGCAACCGGTGGCCGCCGCAGCGCTGAAAAATCCTCAAGTGACCGCGGCCGTGCCGTTCACTGAACTGGAAGGCATGCTCAGCCACAAGGGTTCGATGCAGCCGATCCAGATCAGTGGTATCGACCCGGCCCAGGAGGGCAAGGTGTCGATTGTTGCCCAGCACATCGTTCAGGGGCGCCTCGATGCCTTGAAGCCGGGTGAGTTCGGCGTGGTGATCGGTGAAATCACCGCCCGCCGTTTTCGCTTGAACGTCGGTGACAAACTGACTCTGATCGTGCCTGAAGTCAGCACCGCGCCTGGCGGAATTACCCCACGGATGCAGCGACTGAATGTGGTGGGCGTGTTCAAGGTAGGCGCCGAGCTGGATGGTTCCATGGCGCTGATTCATGTGGCCGACGCGGCACAGATGCAGCACTGGCAACCGAACCAGGTGCAGAGCGTGCGCCTGGCGGTGAAGGATCTGTACGCGGCGCCGAAGGTGTCCGGTGACATCGCCACCGGCCTCGGCGCCGGCTACAAGGCCGACGACTGGACGCACACCCAGGGCAGCCTGTTCAGCGCGATGAAAATGGAAAAAACCATGATCGGCCTGTTGTTGCTGATGATCGTCGCGGTGGCGGCGTTCAACATCATCGCCACGCTGATCATGGTGGTGAACGACAAGGGTGCCGACATCGCGATTCTGCGTACCATCGGTGCCACGCCGCGGCAGATCATGGCGATCTTCATGGTCCAGGGGACGGTGATTGGTATTGTCGGCACGCTGATCGGCGGGGTGCTTGGGGTGATCGCGGCGTTGAACGTCAGTGCGCTGGTGGGCTGGCTGGAGCGGGTCAGCGGCCAGCACATCTTCAGTTCCGATGTGTACTTTGTCAGCAACCTGCCGTCGGAGCTGCAGCGCGGCGACGTGGTGCTGATCTGCTCGGCCGGGTTCATCCTCAGCTTCCTGGCCACGGTGTACCCGGCCTGGCGCGCGGCGAAGATCGAACCGGCGCAGGCGTTGCGGTATTCCTGAGACCACTGCAGCCCCGGGCTGCGTGTGCAAGCCTCCCATCTCTCGGCGGCACATAAGGCCCCTGTGGCGAGGGAGCTTGCTCCCGCTGGGCTGCGCAGCGGCCCCATTTGTGAGCGCTTCGCACTGGAGCGCCAGCCCGGTCAAGCGGGAGCAAGCTCCCTCGCCACAGGGTTTGTGTCAGGCTTGGTTGGCCTTCGGCAACTCAATTAGAAAACGCGTCCAGCCATCGGCTGATTCACAGTGGATCTCTCCGCCGTGGGCGCGGATGATCGAGCGGGTGATGGCCAGCCCGAGGCCGGCATGTTCGCCGCGGCTTTCCTGGCGAGCCGGGTCGGCTCGGTAGAAGCGATCGAACAGGCGCGGCAGCAGGTCCGCCGGGATCTCTTCGCCGCTGTTCTCCACGCTGATGCGAACCCTTTGGGCCTCATCGACAATACGCACTCGCACGTCGCTACCTTCGTGGGTAAAGCGCAGCGCGTTGTCCAGCAGGTTGGAGAGGGCCCGGCGCAACATGTTGCGATCGCCACCGAGGTGGCCCTCGCCTTCACGGCTCAAGCGAACGTTGATGTCCTCGGCCAGGGGCGCGAAGAACTCCAGCAACACGTCCACTTCCTCGGCCAGCGCCAGCGGCTCGCGATCCGGGGCCAACAGGCCATGGTCAGCCTTGGCCAGGTACAGCATGTCGTTGACCAGTTGCGCCATCCATTGCAGTTCTTCCAGGTTGCTGTGCAGGGCCTCGCGGTAGTCTTGCGGCGAGCGTTCGCGGGTGAGGGTGACCTGGGTGTGGGTCAGCAGGTTCGATAACGGCGTGCGCAACTCATGGGCAATGTCGGCGGAGAATGCCGAGAGCCGCTGAAACGCATCGTCCAAGCGTGCGAGCATGGCGTTGATGCTGTGGGCCAGTTCCGCCAGTTCCGTAGGCATTTGCTCTGCCGGCAGCCGGGCATTGAGGGAGCGGGCCGAGACGTTGCCGGCAATCGCCCCCATGCTGCGCAATGGACGCAAGGCGCGGCGAGCGGCCCAGGCACCGAGCAGGGCGGTCGCCAGCGCAGACAGGCCGACAGTCAGCCAGATCAGGCGCTGCATGCGTTGCAGGAAGTGTTGGTGATGGGTGATGTCCAGCAGCAGAGTCAGCTGCGGCGAGCCTGGGCGGTCGGGGAAGAGTGGGGCGTTCAGCACGCGATAGTCCACGTCGCCATCGCTGAGAGTGGAAATACCGGGCATTTCCGGCAACCGGGTTGGAATCCGGATCGAGCTGTCATACCAGCGCACTCCGTCGCTGTCTTTGATGCGCAGGGCCAGATCAGCCTGGCGGCTCAGTTCCTCTTCCAGACGGCGTTGCGTCTGCTCGGCGCCCAAGCCTTGCACGGCGCGGCGCAGGCCGATCAGCTTGTCTTCGAGCAACTGTTGGTCCAACTCGATGAAGTGCGCCTCGCTGCCACGGCTGAAGAGTACGCCGGCGAACAGCGAGACCACGGCGGTGCAGGCGGCAAACAGCAGCGCCAGACGGCTGCTCAGCGACCACCGGCCCATCACAGGCTGCGCTCCTCAAGCACATAGCCCATGCCCCGCACGGTGTGGATCAGTTTGCCGGGGAAGTCGTCGTCAATCTTGATTCGCAGGCGCCGGATCGCGACTTCGATGACATTGGTGTCACTGTCGAAATTCATGTCCCAGACCTGGGAAGCGATCAGCGACTTGGGCAGCACTTCGCCCTGGCGGCGCAGGAGCAGTTCCAGCAAAGCGAACTCCTTGGCGGTGAGATCGATGCGTCGGCCACTGCGCTCGACGCGACGACGGATCAGGTCCAGGCGCAAGTCCGCCAATTGCAGGCTCGTTTCCTGCTGCATCGAGCCGCCCCGGCGCAGCAGGCTGCGTACGCGAGCCAGTAATTCGGAGAAGGCAAACGGCTTGACCAGGTAATCATCGGCGCCCAGTTCCAGGCCATGCACACGGTCCTGCACCGCGTCCCGTGCCGTGAGAAACAGCACCGGCGTTTCCAGGCCTGCACCGCGCACGGCTTGCAGAATCTGCCAGCCATCGCGACCGGGCAACATCACGTCGAGGATCAAAAGCGCATAGTCGCCGCTCACGGCCAGTTGCTGACCGGTAATGCCATCGGTCACCAGATCGGCATTGAACCCTGCTTCACTGAGGCCCTGGCGCAGGTATTGGCCGGTTTTCGTTTGGTCTTCGACGATCAGCAGTTTCATGACGGGCTCATGGGCAGGTTCGGACGTGGGCGTTATACCCCGGCGGGCGGGGCGACGGCGCAAGCTGACAAAGTTGTAATCATGCTGTCAGGCGGATGGCAGCCACGCCACGCTAAGGTTTCCCAAGCTTATCCGGTTGGAGTACGAAGATGTTGATGGGAAAACCCTTGATTTTGGTCGCTTGCGCATTGTTGTTCAGTGCATCGTCGTGGGCGTCGCCCGGCCAGCATTTCGAGTTCGGCCAGCCTGCTCCGGCAGCCAAGGCCAATCGCAGCATTGAGGTGGTGATGGGGGACATGACATTCAATCCCGGCGCCTTGGAAGTTAAGAAGGGGGAGACGGTTCGTTTTGTACTGATCAACAAGGGCCAGTTGCTTCACGAATTCAATCTGGGTAATGCCGCGATGCACGCTGAACACCAGCAGCAAATGCAGCAGATGCAACAGGCCGGCCACCTGACGCCGACGGCGATGAAGGCCGGCGTGGAACATGGGGCGATGGGGCACGATCAGGCCGGCATGGGCCACGACGACCCCAATAGCGTATTGGTAGAGCCTGGCAAGACCGCCGAGCTGACCTGGAGGTTCACCCAGGCCACCCGCCTGGAGTTCGCCTGCAATGTGCCTGGGCATTATCAGGCCGGCATGAAAGGCGTCTTGACGGTCAGTCAGTAAGCGCTCAAGGCGGTGGCAAAGACTGATAGAATCCGCTGATTCTTCAGTCAGGTTTCCGTCATGCATCCCGCAGCCGAACATTCGCCGCTGGGCAAATCCAGCGAATACATCGCGACCTACACGCCGTCACTCTTGTTTCCGATCCCGCGCACCGCGAAGTGGGCGGAACTGGGGCTGACGGCCGACACCTTGCCCTACAAGGGTGTGGATTTCTGGAATTGCTTCGAGCTCTCATGGTTGCTGCCGTCCGGCAAGCCGGTGGTGGCCATCGGCGAGTTCGCGATCCCGGCGGACTCGCCGAACATCATCGAGTCCAAATCCTTCAAGCTGTATCTCAACTCATTGAACCAGACCTCGTTCGCTGACACGGCGAGCCTGGAGGCGACCCTGCGCCAAGACCTGTCGGCGGCCGCCGGCAAGCCGGTAGGCGTGCGGATTCGCAGTCTCAAGGACGTGGAGAGCGAGGGTGTCGTCGCGCTGCCCGGCGTGTGCATCGACGAGCTGGACATCAGCGTCGATTCCTATGAGCATCCGCGTCCGGAACTGCTGCGTTGTGATGCATCGCGTGTCGTCGAGGAAAGCGTGCACAGTCATTTGCTCAAATCCAACTGCCCGGTGACCAGCCAGCCGGACTGGGGCAGTGTGGCGGTGCACTATCGCGGCGCGGCGCTGGATCATGCAAGCCTGCTGGCCTACATCGTCAGCTTCCGCCAGCATTCGGATTTCCACGAGCAATGCGTGGAACGGATCTTTCTCGACCTGCAGCGCTTGCTCAAGCCTGAGACGTTGACGGTGTATGCGCGATATGTGCGGCGGGGTGGGTTGGATATCAACCCGTATCGCAGCACTGAAGCGGAGCAACTGCCGAACCATCGGTTAGTGCGCCAGTAACGTTACTATCTCTGAGACTGTAGCCGATCCAATTGTGGGAGCGAGCCTGCTCGCTCCCACAGGTGATTGCAGTGCAGGGGTAAAAAGTGAAGCCCGCTCTCGATAGCGGGCTCTCTGTCATTCAAATCCCGATATTGCCTAACGTCAGCACAATGTTGCGCAGGGTTCCCGCAATGGCGGGATGCTTCAATTCGAAGCTTTCCACGGCAAGGTTCACGCCGTCGACCAGGTTGGTGTCCTGCAGCTGGTTTTCCAGCTGGATCTCAGCTTCGATCTGAGCCATCAATTGATGCAGGTGTTCGCGTTCCGGCCCAGACAGCGGCGGGTCCTGGTCCAGTTGCTTGCGCAGGGTATCGAGTTGCTCTTGCAGTTCGCGGCGGGCGGGCATTGACGTACTCCCTTTATGAATAGGCACAGCCATGGACCGCGACGGTGTGGCAAAAGTCCGTGGCTTGTCTAAAGAGTAATCCACCCTCAAGCGCCCTGCATGACCTCGATCACGGCTTCTCGCCTTTGAATCGGCGCAGGTTGATGTCCGCCAGGCAGGTGTCGAGTTCGCCCAGGTGGTCGATGACCGAGTGTACGCCCAGGCTGAACAATTGGACGGTGGCCTTGGCGCGCCTGGTTTCCCTTTCCTGTTGGCTCAGCGCTTCCCATTCACCGGGCGTGAGGCCGCACAGCGAGCCGCAGGAGGCCAGTCCGATGGTCCACAGGCCGGCGTTGAGACCTGACTGCAACTGGCGAGGTTCGCCACTGACCAATACACAGCCGTCAAGGTGCTGGACGTTCAGCGCCATCAAGGCTTGCCAACAGGCGTGGGGGGCCGGCCAAGGATAATTTGTTGCAGGAAGTTGCGGCGGTTTGATCCAACCTGGCAACGAAGCCGCCAGGGCATGGCTGACCGCCGGTGGCAGTTCGTCAAGCCAGGCGCAGGGGATCTCCTGAAGGTGCAGACGGCGCAGGCAGTCCAGCGCGCCCGGTGTAGGTTGTGCGTGCTCGGTCGGTGCGGCCCCTGGTTGTCGAATCCGCGCCCCGAAATCCACCAGGCACCCACTCAGGCCAAACAGCACGGCGGTCAGGCTGGGCGCGGGGAGGGGCAGGGCTTCGGCGCGGGGCATGGGGACGTCCTTGAAATAAACGCCAGCCTACCGGCCCTCAATGACAGTCCCGTGACAGTGAAGTCTCGACGCTTGGAAAGGGAAATGTCCTACGATGTGCTGTTCTTTCGTGCTGCCTATCTACGCGTTCCGTCTTATACTAGCGCCCTTACCGCCTGGGCTCGGCGCCCTTGCCTGAATAAACCAAGGAGTTCTCCCATATGCGCTGGAGCCATCGTCTAGCTCAGCTGTGTCTTTCCGCCAGCGTCCTGCTGGTTCCGTTCGCCGTCCAGGCCGCCACGGAAGAAGATCCTTGGGAAAGCATCAACCGTCCGATCTTCACCTTCAACGACACCCTCGATACCTACGCCCTCAAGCCGCTGGCCCAGGGTTATCAGTACGTGACACCGCAGTTTCTCGAAGACGGCATCCACAACATGTTCCGTAACATCGGCGACGTCGGCAACCTGGCCAACAACGTGCTGCAGGCCAAGCCAGCGGCCGCCGGGGTCGATACAGCCCGGCTGATCTTCAATACCACCTTTGGCCTGCTGGGATTCTTCGACGTCGGCACCCAGATGGGATTGCAGCGCAGCGACGAGGATTTCGGTCAGACCCTGGGTTACTGGGGCGTAGGCAGCGGACCCTATGTGATGCTGCCGTTGCTGGGCCCGAGCACCCTGCGGGATGCGCCAGCCAGGTATGTGGACAGCTACACCGGCCCGTATCGTTACATCGACAACGTTTCGGTGCGCAACTCGATCTTCGGCCTGAATATCGTCGACACCCGCGCCAGCCTGCTTTCCGCCGAGAAAATGGTCAGCGGTGACAAGTACGTGTTTATCCGCAATGCCTACCTGCAGAATCGCGAATTCAAGGTCAAGGACGGTCAGGTCGAAGACGACTTTTGATTCGACCTGTCAAGCCAGGAAGGCAGCCCCAAAGGCTGCCTTTCGTGTTTTTACGCAAGGTTTACCCCGACGGCATCCTTCCATTGAGTTACGCTTCGCTCGGTTCTTATAACTCTCTGTACTTTGACAAATAAAGACGGCAAGCGGCGATCCGCATGAGCTTGAAACGCCCCGCGGATGGGAGTACCGTCTGCGCCTTAGAAGGGCACCTCTGATGTAATCGTGTGTCAGGCATCGGCCTGAAAGCGGTGGAACAGAGTGGCTAGAAAGCGAATCCAGTAGTGCGTGCCAGTCCAGACAGCCCGGCCCGCTACGCCAACCTAATTCTGGCGCCGTTTGCCCACATGCCAAAAACCAGTGCCACGCTGCTGATAATCGATGATGACGAAGTGGTGCGAGCCAGTCTCGCGGCCTACTTGGAAGACAGTGGTTTCAGCGTCTTGCAGGCCAGTAACGGCCAACAGGGTCTTCAGGTATTCGAGCAGGACAAGCCCGACCTGGTCATCTGCGACCTGCGCATGCCGCAGATGGGCGGACTCGAACTCATTCGTCAGGTTACCGAGATTTCTTCGCAAACCCCGGTGATCGTCGTTTCCGGCGCCGGCGTGATGAGCGACGCGGTCGAGGCCCTGCGCCTGGGCGCGGCGGACTACCTGATCAAGCCCCTTGAAGACCTGGCCGTGCTCGAGCACTCGGTGCGTCGGGCCCTTGACCGTTCGCGCCTGCTGCTGGAGAACCAGCGCTACCGCGAAAAGCTGGAAACCGCCAACCGCGAGCTGGAAGCCAGCCTGAACCTGCTGCAGGAGGACCAGAACGCCGGGCGTCAGGTGCAGATGAACATGCTGCCGGTCAGCCCCTGGACCGTCGACGGTTTGCGCTTCGCCCACCAGATCATCCCTTCGTTGTACCTGTCGGGAGATTTCGTCGACTATTTCCGCGTCGATGAGCGGCGAGTGGCGTTCTACCTGGCGGATGTTTCCGGCCATGGTGCATCGTCGGCATTCGTGACCGTGCTGTTGAAATTCATGACCACGCGTTTGTTGTTCGAATCCAAGCGCAACGGCACATTGCCCGAGTTCAAGCCTTCTGAGGTCCTCGGACATATCAACCGGGGTCTGATCAGTTGTAAGCTGGGTAAACACGTCACAATGGTCGGTGGAGTCATCGACGAGGAGACTGGCTTGTTGACCTATAGCATCGGCGGACATCTGCCGTTGCCCGTGTTGTATACGCCAGACAGTGTTCGTTACTTGGAAGGGCGTGGTCTACCGGTCGGCCTGTTCAACGAGGCCACCTACGAAGACCATGTGCTGGAATTGCCCCCGACCTTCAGCCTGACGCTGATGTCTGATGGCATTCTGGACCTTTTGACGGAACCTACACTCAAAGAGAAAGAAGCGGCCTTGCCTGAACGGGTGAGTGCGGCGGGCGGCAGCCTGGAAGGCTTGCGTCAAGTGTTTGGATTAGCCACGCTCGGGGAGATGCCGGATGATATCGCCCTGTTAGTGTTGAGCAGGAACCTTTGATGAGTACCGGTAGAATCCAGTTCGCCGAGCAGGACGGCACCTTTGTCCTGAAGTTTGTCGGTGAAGTGCGCCTGACCCTGTGTTCGGCGCTGGATGCGACTATTGAGCGGATCTTCACCGCGCTGAACTTCAGCGCCATCGTGATCGACCTGACCGAAACCCGCAGTATCGACAGCACCACCCTGGGCCTGCTGGCCAAACTGTCGATCCTGTCGCGGCAAAAGGTCGGCCTGCTGCCGACCGTGGTCACCACCCACAACGACATCACCCGTCTGCTGCAATCGATGGGCTTCGACCAGGTGTTCAACATCGTTGGCGATCCCGTGCCGTGCCCGGAATGCCTGGACGACCTGCCTGACCAGGATCAGTCCGAAGAAGACGTGCGGATCAAGGTGCTCGAAGCGCACAAGATCCTCATGGGACTGAACGATTCAAACCGTGAAGCCTTTCATGACTTGGTAAACGCGCTGGAACGGCCCGGAGGCTGAGTTCTCCCTGTGGGAGCGAGCCTGCTCGCGATGAGGTCCGTCCAGCCACTGTATCGCCTAAGACAGATCCATGAAAAAAGGGGCGAACCCATCAAGGTTCGCCCCTTTTTGCTTGCTCGTGTCTCAGCTCAAAGCTTGGCTTGCAGCAACGCCTCCAGCTTCTCCTGGTCCCGGGCAAACTGACGGATGCCTTCGGCCAGTTTTTCGGTCGCCATGGCGTCTTCGTTGGACAGCCAGCGGAACTGCGCTTCGTTGAGGTTCATACGAGCTTCCCCGGCTTGCCCTGGCGCGAGCTTGCGCTCCAGCGTGCCTTCGTCGGCGGCCAGCTTCTCCAGCAGTTCCGGGCTGACGGTCAAGCGGTCGCAACCGGCCAGTTGCTCGATCTGATTGAGATTACGGAAGCTTGCGCCCATGACCACGGTCTTGTAGTCGTTGGCCTTGTAGTAGTTGTAGATGCGCGTCACCGATTGTACGCCCGGATCATCGGCGCCGGTGTAGTCGCTGCCATTGGCTTTCTTGTACCAGTCGTAGATCCGGCCCACGAACGGTGAGATCAGGAACACCCCGGCATCGGCACAGGCGGCGGCCTGGGCGAAGGAGAACAGCAGGGTCAGGTTGCACTGAATGCCTTCACGCTCCAGCTTCTCGGCGGCACGGATCCCTTCCCAGGTGGACGCGATCTTGATCAGCACGCGATCGCGACCCACACCAGCCTTTTCGTACAAGTCGACCAGGCGATGGGCGCGCTTGAGCATTGCCTCGGTGTCGAACGACAGGCGCGCATCCACCTCAGTGGAAATACGCCCGGGAATCACTTTAAGGATTTCTTGCCCGACCGCCACGGCAAAACGGTCGCTGGCCAAGCCTACGTCACCCTTGCAGTCCGCCACGCAGGCGTTCAGTTGCTCGGCATAGCCTGCAATGGCCGAGGCCTTGAGCAGCAGGGAAGGGTTGGTGGTGGCGTCCACGGGTTTGATGCGGGCAATGGCTTCGAAGTCGCCGGTGTCGGCCACGACGGTGGTGAATTGCTTGAGTTGTTCCAGCTTGGAAGTCATGAGCGTGCTCTGTCCTATGGGTCTGTTGACATTACCCGAGGGCCGGCAGCCACTCAAGGGCATGAAGAGGTATCGAAGGCCCCGGCGGCAACAACCTGAAAACGGTTGTTTGAAAGGCCGGGGCGGGTATCGCTAGATACGATGCCAAAACAGCGCGCAGGTTCAAAAGCAAGTGAGGGTCAGCGCCCCTCCAGCAACTGCCCTGCCTGATCCAGCAGGGCCAACGGATCCTTGGTCTTGTGGATATCCACCGACAACAACTGCCGAAACCGTCGCGCCCCCGGAAACCCCGTGCCCAGTCCCAACACGTGGCGGGTGATGTGATGCATCGCACCGCCGGCAGCGAGATGATCGGCAATGTACGGACGCAACTGCGCCAGCGCCTCGGCACGGCTGATGATCGGTGCGGTACTGCCAAACAACTGTTGATCCACCTCGGCCAGCAGATACGGATTATGGTACGCCTCGCGCCCCAGCATCACGCCGTCGAACGTCTGCAGATGTTCATGGCACGCGTGCAGGGTCTTGATCCCCCCATTCAGCACGATTTCAAGCTCGGGGAAATCCGCCTTCAACCGGGCCACCACGTCATAGCGCAGCGGCGGGATGTCACGATTCTCCTTCGGCGACAGCCCCTCCAGGATCGCGATACGCGCATGCACGGTAAAACTGGTGCAACCGGCGTCACGTACCGTTGCGACGAAGTCACACAACTGCTCGTAACTGTCCCGTCCATTGATCCCGATCCGATGCTTGACCGTTACCGGAATCGAAACCGCGTCGCGCATTGCCTTTACACAATCGGCCACCAACTCGGGGTGCCCCATCAGGCAGGCGCCGATCATGTTGTTCTGCACGCGGTCGCTGGGGCAGCCGACGTTGAGATTCACCTCATCATAACCGTGCTCCTGGGCCATGCGCGCACAGGCTGCCAGCTCGGCGGGAACACTGCCGCCCAGTTGCAGGGCTAGCGGGTGTTCGGATGAATGATGACGCAGGAAACGCTCATGGTCGCCATTGAGCAGGGCGCCGGTGGTGACCATTTCGGTGTAGAGCAGGGCGTTTTTGGAGAGGATGCGTAGGAAGAAGCGACAGTGGGCGTCAGTCCAATCCATCATGGGTGCAACACTGAAGCGCCGAGACAGCGTAGGCCGTGTATTTACTGGGCTAAGGCTCTGTTTTACTAACATTTTACTCAACGTGTTCTTGGCGTGATTTCGGGCGTTTTCAGGCGTTTTTTGGATCTCAGTGGTACGATGTACCACTTTGAAACTGACGCGTACCACTTTCGATATGGCAACTATCAGGGCAAGAAAACTGGCGGATGGGTCTGTTACCTACACGGCTCAGATCCGCATCAAGCGCAACGGAGTGCAAGTCTATCAAGAGAGCCAGACCTTCGCCCGAAAACAGGCGGCGCAGGCCTGGGCGCGCAAGCGTGAGTCGGAACTGGACGAGCCAGGTGCGATTGAACGGGCGAACCGCAAAAGCGCCACGCTCAAAGAAATGATCGACCAGTACCTGATCGAGGTTGAGAAAGCCCGGCCGCTGGGCAAGACCAAGCGTGCAACCCTCACAGCAATTGGCGAAACGTACATGGGCAAGCTGGCCGATACCCAGATCAATACCCAATGCCTGGTCGATTACGCACTGTGGCGGATGAGTCCAGAAGGTGGGGGCGTCCAAGCGCAGACCGCCGGCAACGACTTGGCCCACCTCGGCGCCGTGCTTTCCATAGGAAAGGACGCTTGGGGTTACCAGCTGGATCCTCTGGCGATGGGCGGCGCACGGCGCGTACTGCGCAAGCTCGGCTACAACTTGAAAAGCCGCGAACGTGACCGGCGTCCTACGCTCGATGAGCTGGGGAAGCTCATGCAGCATTATCAGGACATGCAGGCCCGGCGTCGAAGCATCATTAACATGATGAAAGTGGTGGGCTTTGCCCTGTTCTCGACGCGCCGTCTCGACGAAATCACCCGGATTCGCTGGGACGATCTCGACGAGCCCGGCCAGCGAGTGTTGGTACGCGATATGAAGAATCCAGGCCAGAAGATCGGCAATGACGTGTGGTGTTACCTGCCAGACGAGGCCTGGAAAATCCTTCAGACAATGCCCCGTGCCGGCGAAGATATATTCCCCTACAGCCCTGAATCAATCTCAACATCCTGGGCGAAGGCCTGCAAAATCCTTGCGATCAAGGATCTGCACTTCCATGACCTCCGTCACGAAGGGGTAAGCCGTCTGTTCGAAATGGACTGGGACATCCCCCGGGTGGCGAGCGTTTCGGGGCACCGAGACTGGAATTCGCTGAGGCGCTACACCCACCTGCGTGGCAAGGGTGATCGCTATGTGAAGTGGGAATGGTACGAAGAGATATTGAGGGCGCCCGTCCAACTAGGCGCCGCATCAATGAAGTGGCTCAAAAGGCGTGTTTTAACCCGTTGAGCTGGCTGTTCTCTTTAACCGCGGCTGCGCGTTGTAGGTCGAGATACGCAGCCAGGTCGGTGATATGGATCCCCTTGGCCGACTTCTGGCTGCGTTCGAGGCGGGTTATGGGGATCTTGATCTGCCCGCTCATCACCTTGCGTTGAAACATGTCAGGCGTCAGGTGCGTGAAGTAGTCCCTGCAAACCTGCTCCAGCGAGATAATCGCCTGGCCGTCGTACTGGGCCATCAGGATAAAGGCTGTGTTCATGATGTCTCTCACATCCGAAACGATTGATGAATGAACGTTGGCCGGCCAGCACGTCCTGCAGGTTGTGCCTCATCCGCCTGAATCTCGCAAATGAACCTGTGCTTGTTCCGATTCGTTGCGCTCAGTGCCTGGGTAAGTCCTGGCAACGCGCCAACGCATTGCTCATAGGCATCCGGCCCATGCCAGCTTTCAGCCGGCAGAACCTGGCAGTCAGTACGAGTTGCGTCGCTGCATAGATACAAAAGCAGGAGGACTGTCATACGTTCCCCTTCCGTTCAAGGCGGGGGCGGACAGATGTAGGTTTTATCGCTGAGGCCATGGCGACGACCCGCATATCGCTCTCGCTCAGCTCTATGTCCCTACTGTCTGATGGGGTTGCAGGAAATAACCGGTTTGCCTGCACAAATGCTGAAAAGGCCTCGTCAAAGTGGGCGGCCAGTGCGTTTCGCAAGGCGTCGTAGTGAAGTTCGAATTCAATTGCTTCTGCCGGTGTAACTTCCACTCCAATCTTCTTTGGCCTGCTCTTGCTGGAATACAGACCGGGAGTGCATGAGTCGCAAACCTTAGACATGATCTGCGCCGCGAGCTTACGCTCGTACACGTTCAAAATCGGAAACCAACAGATTTCGCGGCACTCGTCGTTCAAGTCGTTGATGGTCAAGCCGTGACGCGCCAACAGTTTGTCCAGCATGCGTTGCGCATTGTCCTTCTCGCCGCCTTCGCCACGCTCTGCGAGGGCCATCAGCTTGCGTAGCTTCGCCTGAACCTTCGCATCGCCTTCACGGGGCATGTGTACTTGCATGGTACTTCTCCTCGTAAGCGGTGGGGGAGTTGCCGCTCCCCCGCGTTCCGCCTATATCTGATAATCAGCGTGCGTATCGACGCGTTTTGTTTTGTTTGATCGCTTCCCGCTCGGCCATAAGAGCGGCCCATTCCTGCGATTTGCGTTTCTGACGAATACGGCTACAGGCCTGATGCTTGCGGGTGGAGCGCGCTTTGCCACAGATATCGCAACGACTGGGCAAGTCGAGCCGTTGACTAGCCATGGCTGGCCGTGTCCGCCCTGGACTGGCAACCATAATCACTGCCCTCCCATGAGCATGCGCGTAAGGGCGTTGGTCTGGCCGTCCGGTGTTAACTTGTTAAGTGGCTGGGTAGTGGTACGTCCGTTGGCGCTACGCAACGTGGCTACTTCGCCGTTGATCTCTTCGATCACAGCTTTGCGAGCACTGAAGCGATAGCTGCGACCGCCGCCGCTGATTGCCACGTAGCTGACCGTATGGCCGATCTGCAACGGGGTTGTGGTAGCCTCTGCGGCGCTACCTTGGGTTTGATTCACTTGCATGGTGCTTCTCCTAGGGTGGTGGGTGTCGAGGAGTTGCCGCTCCTCGACACCGTCTTTTCAGGCTGTTACGGCCTGGTCTTGCGTGATGATCGCTATGACTTCGTCCCGATCCTTCGCATACGCGAAAGGCAGTTCGCCGCCTGGGCGTGTGATCGGGTAGCGCGCTTCTGGCAACCGGCACTCAGCCACGGTGTAACCGCTGTCAGTGATCCAGCAGTTCTGCTGAATCTGTCCGTCTCTATTGCGTTTCGGCGCCCATTTCATACCCAGGCCCTACGCAGGCCCTGCCAGATCGCGTCACCATCGGGAAAGTAGGTATGAACTTCCTGCTCGGGGTTGTTATCCAGTCGAAGGACAGCAATGCAGTCGTCGAACAGACCTGCGTCGAGACGGCGCAGCTCGGTCAGGTCAAATGGATGTGCCGGGCCGTTGTACAGGCCGAGCAGAAAGCGGCCGACTACCCCGCTTTGACCGGAGTCGCGCTGGGCGACTGGCAACAAGCGAACCAGCGCCTCGATGCCTGCTTTGCGTATAGCCGGACGCTCGGCCTGGTATTGAAACAACTCGTCAAAGGCATCTTTGAGCGTTTCGTTGTGCATGGTGCTTCTCCTTGAGTGGCAGGCGTTTCCGCGCCTGGTGTGTGTAGCTGTCGAATGGTCAGGCCTGGAAATGCCAACACTTCACGATGGGCTGCTTGGTAATGACCGCGTTGCTGTGCTTGGCCTGGTAAGCCCGCACCGCGCTGTCCGTCGCCTTGTTGATGTCGATCAGCTTCCGAGAGCGGGAGTCCTTCAGCCGCTCGCGCAGCTCGCTGACATCGGCGATTTTCTGGCGATGCTCAGCGGCGCACTTCACGAAGTCGTTGAGGTTGATGGCGATGATGTTGTCTTTCTTGCTGTGGTTGACCACAGGTCCATCGGCGTCGAGACCTTCAAGGTATTCGTACACCTCCCAGAATTCGGCCACGACCGGGTGATCGGAACTGATGGAGGCCTGGCGCTCTATCGCCATGCGAATGATCTGGGTGCGGGTGTTGCTGATCTGCGCATCGGTGAGCGAAACCACCATTCGCAGGCAGTCGAGTAACGCGAGCAATTGGGCGTGGTTCTTGTTGATACGCTCGACACGGATGTAACCGCGTAGCTTGTTGCCACAATGGGCACAGTCGCTTTGTTCGTCTTTGAAAGGCGTGTCGCAAGAGAAGCAGTGCGAGTGCAGGCAGCGAAGTTTCGCTTCGTAGCTAGGCAAGCGCTGGGCGAACAGGTCCATGACCTCGGCTTCTTTACGCACGGCTTGCAACACGAAGTTACTCAGCTTCACGCCCTCCAAGGCGTTGAGTATGTCGGCAGCAGCGCGGCTCTCCGGGGTCACGTTCGGTCGCACGAAGTGCAGCTTGACGATGCGAGTCATGATCGCCTCGGAGGCCACCACCGGCGCGTTTTGGCTGATGGCGATGGTTCCCCGGAAAGGAGGTTCGTATGTCTCGTTACCCGCGGTTTTGACCCCTTTGGTCGCCAGGGTGCCGCCGCCGTAGTAGTCCTTCAGTTCATCCCATTCGAAAGTTTTGGCGTGCGCCTTGTCCTCGCCGCTCCGGTCGGACTCCAGCAACACGATGGGCATGCCTGATACCTGCCCCATTAAGCGGCTGCGGCCGGCCTTGGTTGATTTGGAAGGGTCGAAGCCCTCATACCCCTCACGGCCAAGCAGCTTCCACAGTAAGGTGAGCAGGGTGGTTTTACCTGCACCGGCCTCACCAGTGGCCTCAAGGAAAGGAAACGACTGATAGCGATGACGGATTTGCTCAGCGAACAACGACCCAAACCAAAACGTCAGGGCCACGATCCCTTGCGTACCGAAGCACTGCCAGAGCAGGTCCAGCCAGCGCGGGTCATAGTTTTTTGCATCCTTGGTTAACTGGATCTTCACCCCTTTCTGCAAACTTTTGAGTTTCAGCTTGCCCATTTCGAAGAACTCTTCTTCGTTGATGCTGATCAGTTGCCCCTCACGAACGGCCACGTCGTTGAACACGTAACAGCTGTATTCCCGGCTGTAGCCGACGTAGTCGATGGTCTGAACCGTTTTGATACCGAACAGCTGGTCTTTCATGATTTTGTCCAGCTGCTGCCCACTGCCGGTGAACACAGCCCCCGCGCCCATGCCAAGAAGTCGCTTCTTGAACTCACTGGCTGCCGCGACCTGGCCGCCCGTGAAAGTGTTTTTCACCGAGCCGCCGTCATGCGGAAAATCCACGCGAAAGAAGTACCAAGACTCGTCGGTTATCTCGTTTCGCTGGAAATAGAGGGCCTTGGGGTAGCAATTTGCGATCTCGACGACACAACCCGACATGCGTAGCGCCTTTTCGCGAATGGCTTTTTCGGAGAGCAGTTGGTCATCCTGTTTGTCGCTGTCATCGAGCGCCTGTTTGGCACTGTTGAATTTGGAGATGTCGAGCTTCCACCAGTACAAGCGAGAGTCGAAACTGAAGTGGAACTCCTCCCGCTCGCGCCACTGATACATGAGCAGGGCTTTGTCGCTGGCGCTTTCGGCAATCAGCAGCGCGCCCTGGTGCCTGGCTTCTTTGAGGTCTTTTTCGATTCGCTGCGCCCGTGCCTCGTCATCGTCCAAAAATGCCCAGCGCTGATGCAGGTCATTCCAATCGACCTTGCGATTGTCGGGTTGCGGGATCTGCGCGGCTTCGCAAACAAAGCCCAACTCTCGGGCTTGCTTGACCCATGCCCGGGTGTATTTCTGCGCGCCAGGCTCGTTGTCCAAGGCCCACACCAATTTAGGCGGCTTGCCTTCACAGTCCGCTATCAAGGTCTTCAGCGATTCCTCAGGGAAGGCGTTCGAGGACAAAGCGGCGACCGCCGAAATGCCGTTATGAATAAGCGCTATAGCGTCGAAAATACCCTCGACAATCCACAGTTCTTCCACCTGAAGAACGTCAACACATGGTGGGCACCACCAGTAGCCCTTGTAGCTTTGCATGGGTTGGAAGCGGGCTTTCTTCTTGCCGAAGCGTGAGGGCTGGTCGATCAGACGTTCCCAGTACCCACCATGTTCAAGAGGGAATCGCACCGTGGCAGAGCCGATATTGAGGTCACGGTCAAAATAACTTTCTTGGGTGTACCAGCCCTCAATCAGTTCGAGGCGAAAACCGCGAGCAAAGGTCAGGTACGCCTTAGCGGTAGCGGCTGGCTGGTCATTGGTAGCTGGCGCACGTTTGCTCCAGTCGTCAAACAGATCGGGATACAGCTCTTTTACCGGGGCCTGGTACCGGCATTTTTCCTCGCGGCCGCAACGGATAAACCATGGTTCATCGTGACGAGAAAATAGGCGCTTCTGATTGCACTTTGGGCATGTGCCCTTGCGCATGTAATGCGTGCCGGCCATATGTTGCAGGCCGTAGTCTGACTCAAGGCGCTGGAGCACATCGGCGCGCAGCTTATGCTCCATGGGCTCGCGTACAAAAGCCTTCGCGCCATGGGTGGGGACGAGTCGCTTATTCATCGGGGCTTACTTCACTTCGCCGAGACTGTGTTTAAGGGCGCCAATCAGGCGTTTTTGCGCGGCCATTACCGGGAAGGCCGCGAGCAACGAGCCATGCCGTAAACCCTCGGGGATCATGCGAAAGCGGTCGTCGTACCAATGCTCGTTAAACTGCTGGGCGTACTGATTCCGTAGCGCCTGGAGCAGCGCTTCGGCCTCTTCGCGGGGCAGTTTTGTTGTAATGGCGACGTCGATTTCCATGGTCCACCTCGGATTTCGGGCAAAGCTCACCCAAACCCACGGGAAGCGGGGCAGGGCGGATTGTTTAAAAGGGGGTTACTGAGGTTGTTGCTTCAGCGCGGCATCGCGCTGGGCCAGCAGGGTCTGCGGTAGCAGCCTCGCCGGGACCGGGTAGCGTAGGTCCGCCCGGGTGTCGATCAAATGGACGACGGTGCTGCCAGGACTGGAGCCCCAGTCCACACCGATCCACTTGCGTTGGTTGATGACCTGCAATTCAGTCCAGGCGTTGTGTACCAGCTGCTGTGCCATGAACACCGGGACTTCCATTGCGGTGGTCATGTGCCGAACGCAGTTTTCGTACAGCAGGTCTGAGTCCACAAGATGCTGGGCTTCGTGCCGTTGCAGGTAGGCGAATGCGGCACGCTGCATGCTGCTGCGGTAGTCGTGGTCAAGCTGTTCATGATTCATTGCGCACACTCCATTTCCATTTGGTCGAGTAGGTCGGGTTGATCGTTGGCGGACTTCATCGCGGCGCGGCGCAGGGCAATGTCAGCGATGGGCAGCTTGACGGAGGGGTTTGCCATGCCGCTTGGGCTCATTTCATGAGTCATTTCGAACTCAGCCCGCACCGACCAGCCGCAGGCCTCGTTGGTGCATTGCAGGTAGGCCACCCGTAGGAAGATGTGCGTGCCTTCGCTGGTGCGGATGCGCATGCGGCCGAGGCAGTGAGGGCAGACAAGTTTGTAAGTGCTCACCCAGCGAACCCCCGACCGTGCAGTTGAATGGTCGCTAGCACTTCGGCGTAGCGGGCTGACATGTACTTCATCAGGGCCGCCACAATGACTTCGGCCTCTCCCTGCTCAATGACACCGTCGTCCAGGGCCTGGGCAATGATCTGGTCAACCAACCCACGTTTGGCGGCAGCTCTTACGGAGCGGTTGTACAGCTCGACGTTATCCAGCGTTCCAGGCACCGCGACGGGCACAAACATGCCGCCATACATGCCGGTGATGTAATCCGCGAGATATGACGTACCCGCCACTTGCTCGAGGCGATGGATATGTTCGTCGCTCAGCGGCCGGCTGCCAGCGTTCTCATAGGCCTGGTTATCAAACTTCTTGATCGGCATCCCAAGGTCAGCCGCGGCGTAGTGCCGGCCCCCGGGGTAAGCGGCAATGACGGCGCTGACTACGTCTTTGCGGTTGGCTAGAACTGGACGTTTCATCTTCTGGTTTCCTACCTTAGCCAACGGGCCTAATTTGTGACGACGCCGTCTTTGATACCGAGCAACACCGCAGCGCGGTGGGACTCGCCCCGCAGACATTTCTTCTGTCCGTTCAAGACGGCGTACACCGTGGACGGAGTCAAATTGTGCTGATCGGCCCAGTCTTTGGCGGAGAGGCCCTGATGCGCGAGGCGCTCACGTGCCTTTCGGCACGCTTGCTCCGTGGGGTATGCGTTCGGCATAGTCTCGTTTCGTGTGATTTCGTGTGATGACAGGCGAAGTATTTCCCATGAATGTGGGAATGTCAACTCGTCGTGGAGACGTTTGTGGGAATTGGTGATCGCCTAAAAGAAGAGCGCGAGCGCTTGGGCTTCAATCAGACCGAGTTCGCGGCGAAGGCTGGCGCCTCGAAAAACAGTCAGTACAACTATGAGAAGGGCGAGCGCAGCCCGGATGCCAGTTACCTTGCAGCAGTCGCTGACCAGGGGGTGGACGTCCTTTATGTGGTGACCGGCCGGCGCTTGTCTACGGACGAAAGTCAGCTGTCCACCGATGAGTTAGAAGTCGTGACGCACGTGCGTGGGCTGGACGATGAAGATAAGGTGGCGGTCATGCGCCTTCTTCGGGCATTTGCACAAAAAAAATAGGAAGTTGAGGCATGAAAAGGACGACGTTTTCAATTTTAGTTTTTGCAATGCTTGCTTCAGGAGCGAGTGACGCCAATGAAAAAAGTCAGAAGGTGTCCAGTCAGGACTACGGCGATGCTTGGCCGTTTACGGTCGACAGCGTTGATCTTCTCTGTGATGGTCCGTCGCCAAAAGCCCTGGTCAAAACCTCAGATGGAACTGTTTATGCGCTGAGCGGCAGTGCACGCAGTCAAGCGAAGGATCGAGGCTGGTCCGACGGTCGTGAGATCACCAAGCCTGACCCAGCGATGCCGTCTGTAAAAATGGATTACAGTAATATCGTCCAACGTGCCCAGGCGCTGTGCGGAAGTTAGTAATTTGCAATAATTTTTCTTTTAATAGAGTGGTAGCACACCTAAACATGCTGAAAATGGCGCTCTCCTAGGTGCTTGTTTGGTACCAAGGTTGGTACCGGGCGCCTGCAAGCGTTGAATGGAGTGACACATGTCAGTGATGAACAAGGTAGATGCCAAGCAAAGTAGAGAAGTAGATTTCAAAGAACTTAATGACCGTGAGAGGATGTTGGTTAAAAAGTTCAGGCAGCTAGATGAAGTGAGTCAGAAAGATATTTTGCGATTTCTCAATGTCTTACTGAGGCTATAAAAGCCTGGGCCCGGTTATCGCCGGGTTTTTTTATGATCGCATATCTACAATCGCGGGCCTAAACTTTAATTTCCGCTTCTGATTTTACTGCTGTAGGCCATTCGGCATAACCTAATCCTACTATATGTTGCTGCCCGCATTTCCAGCATACTTTGATATCGCCATGGTTAACATTGTCGATAGCAAACTTAGAGCCGCATTTTTTGCAGGGGACAGATGGGAGTGTAACGCGATGCGCATAAAATTGGTCTTCATCCATTTTCTTTAAATTATGCTTTGCTCCGCATGCATCGTTGTAACATTCAACTATCGCTTCATTATCTATCTGGCTTTCGCTTACGTACATATCGGAATCACAAAGAGTGCATTTCACAGTCGTTATTGAATTTGCAGTCAATAAGATATCTGCGGTTGAGATGCGCTCTATTTCGTTTAGTATGCCCTCCAAATCGCTAATATTGATTTGAGGCGGATTGACAGATTCGTTTAAAGCAGTGAGATGTAAGAATTTTCCTAATTTATTGTAGGATTTATTTAGCCACTTAACGGAGAACATTTTATAATTTCCAATTTTGTGCCATTCTCCAGAGGGTGTTCCGTCGGGGTTTGGTAAGCAGATGTCAAGTGTTACTTCTTGGTCGGACCTCGGCTCGAAACTGTTTAGTAGCTTAAGAGCCTTCTGAGGTTGCCATGTTTTATAGATAGATCGTGGCAACTTATCGCCAATTTTATTTAATTTTTGATAGACAATGCTTTCAATGCAGAATCTTAATTCTAAGCAAGCATGGCGCAGGGCGCTCTCAGTTCCTCTGAAATGAAAGCTTTTGCTCTCTTTATGTACCCTTCGACAGCGTATATGCTCATTATAGATCCTCGTCTTTATACCTTATCTGTACGCATTCGATTCCATTCCCTATCCACAGCTCGTTTCGCTGTTTTTTCTGTTGCGTACAGCCAGCGTAGCCGCCTAGGTTTGCTCTGGTCACCAGCAGTTACAGTTTTTTCTCTGCCACTTTTCTTGTCACGATAGTACGCGATGATTCCTGTGTAATCCCCTTGGTTTTCCTCCGCCAACCCCTCAACCGTATCCTCGGGTAGCTTGCTCTCCAGCTCCAGGCTAACGGTGTATCCATTGTCTGGGCTGAGGGAGTGCTGCACGTTACCGCCGTACCAGATGATCTCGTCAATTTCCGGCTTCACGCCCTGGAGCGTGTAGGTCAGTTCGGGAATGAGGTCTGGCCGTCCCCGCGCCAGGGTATAGCTGAGCGTCGCGCTGCCACGTTGCAGGCGGTTGAATTCCGCCCGGGCAGCTCGCAGGGCGGACTGGCGGTCGCTGAAGGTGTGCCGTAGGTCTTTGAGGTTTTCACCACCGCCGGCGATGGCCTCCTGTTTCTTCGCACTGTTCACGTCGTAGAAATAGGCGCGGACACCGTCGTAGCTGTCGCGGTCAGCTTGCAGGTAGCGGTGCTGGTCGCCATCGGCGCGGGTGAGGGTAATATGCGGCAGCTCGGCGCCGGTAGCCGTCTTGCCGCCGCCCGCCGGCAGGCACAGCAGGCAGCCGGCCTTGACGGTGACCACCGCATCGAACTCCTCCCCGACGCGGCTGATCAGATTGGCGTCGGATTCGTTGGCCTGGTCCAGCTGAAGAATGGGCAATCCGTCCAGGGCGCCGGCGATGGTGGCGGTGAGGCCGTTGCCCAGGGCGATATCGCCCAGAACATCGCCGAGGGTGGTGTTGCTCCAGCTGCGCTCGCGCTTGGTCTTCAGGCCTTTGCGCAGGTCAGCCGAGCGGGCGCGGATGCTCAATACATCCGGCGCGCCGCTGTGTTCGGTTTCATCGACCGTGTAGGTGCCTTTGTCCACCAGGCCTGTATCGCTCCAACCCAGCCACAGTCGGATGGCCGCGCCTTTGGGCGGGATCGCCAGCAGCCCGTCGTGGTCGCTGAGGGTGATGCTGAGCTGGTCGGCCTCGATCCCGCGATTGTCGGTCAGCTCCAGGCTCATCAGCCGTGGGCTGATCAACTGGGCGATGTCGTTGCCATCGACCGTGATACGAAACGCCGGTACCGGGTAGGCCGCGTCGCGGCGGTAGCGCTCGGCCAGGCCTTCGACGTAGCCGGTCACCTTGGACAGGGCTGCCTCAATCACAGCAGCGCCCTCAAGATGTTGACACCTGCGCTGGTACCGGCGCCGAGCAGATCGATCCGGTCGTCATCGATGCGCTTTAGGTTGATCGTGAATTCAATACGCCGAGGCGTGCCGTCACGGAAGAACAGCGTTTTGGTTTCGCTCAGGCCGTCGATAATCCACAGACCGTAGATCCGGCCGCTGCCTTCGACCATCGGCCATGCCCTGCCGGTGTTTGCCATCAGGCGCAGGGCGTCGAGGCTCAAGGCGCTGCCGGCCAGCTCTGGCAGGATGACGCCGGGCAGGGTGATGGTGTCGTCACCGCGCCCGACAAACTGCCGAGCCGGAGCGGCGCCGACGCGGCTGTTGCTCGCATGTCGCCACTCGGTTTGGCGTTGCAGCTCCTGGTAAGCGGCGGTGGACAGGCTGAACACGAACATACCCAAGGCAAGCATCATGGTGGGTTACTCCAGATCTGACAGTTTGCTGCGTTGGCGGGCGGCTTTTTCGCTGGCGATGCGCGCCAGCTCTGCACGCACGGCGCGGCTGATCGCCTGGGCGTCCATGCCTGGCGTGGTGTGGATGTTGATTTCGTAGGTATCGTGGCTGTCATTGACCGGCGCCGGAGCAGGGCTGATGGGCGCACGATCATCGATCGACAACGAAGAGGCAGCGGCAGCGCCGACCGGGAATTGCGGCAACGGCATGGCGGCCAGCGGCATGGCGGTTGCACCGAGGGCCAGCGTGCCGGCTGCCGTGAGTTGTTTGCTCAAGCTGGTCATGGCGCTCAGCGGCCCGTTTTGGCTGCCCTCAAGCCCCTGGGCCAGGCCGGCCATGGTGAATCCGCCCAGCTCAGCGAAAACACGCGAGGGGCTGTGGATGTCGAGCTTTTCCTTGAACCAACCAATCACCGCATCGCCCGCCCCGGTGATGGCCTCCTTGGCTACGGTCAGGCTGTTGGTGATGCCATTTGCCAGGCCTTGAATCATCTGAGTACCCAGTTCAGCGAACTGTGCAGGCAGGCCTAACAAAAGGCTGAGCATATTGCCGATGACAGCGCCAAAACGTTCGCCCATTGACTGGGCGGCGCCGCCGACGTCCTGGACGGGCGCAAGCAACTGGCCGAACCAGGTGATCAAGCTGCTGACGCCATTTGATATCAGACTGAACAGCGGACGTGCGATGTTGCCCAGCAGCTCCATGGCCGCGCCGACTCCTGGCAGCGTCATGACGACTTGGCCCAGGTTCAGCAGCGATTGACCGAGCCCGGCGAAACTATCGAGCACCGGTTGCAATGCCCCGACCAGGCCCTGCCAGAAGCCGAGGAAAAAGCCCTTGATGGGGTTCCAATACTTGTAGACCAGCACGCCAGCAGTAACCAGGGCAGCGATGGCCGCCAGCAGCCAGCCGATGGGCGTCGCCATAATAGCGGTACCGACCGCACTGATCGCGCCGCCGAGC
This sequence comes from Pseudomonas sp. SMV71, assembly GCF_052042015.1. Taxonomy (NCBI): domain Bacteria; kingdom Pseudomonadati; phylum Pseudomonadota; class Gammaproteobacteria; order Pseudomonadales; family Pseudomonadaceae; genus Pseudomonas; species Pseudomonas sp. SMV71. The sequence goes on from NZ_JBKGGU010000010.1 coordinate 80,944, forward strand.
ATCGGCAGCACGCTGGCGGCAGCCAGGCGGGAGCTGCTGACGAAAGCGGGTAATGCACTCAGCAACCCCCCCGCCGAGCGAGTGGCTACCAGGGACCGCCAGACTTTCCCAAGCCTACCAATGTTGGCACCGGCGCCTGCTGCTGCGGTGCGCGTGCCTATCAGTTGGGCTTTCACGATGCCCAGGCGAATGCCAAACATGCCCATGCCGTACCGCACCATGGCGAATGGCCCAAGAAGACTCGCCATCGTCAATGCCAGGCCACCAAACACGAAGGCCAGGCCGGCCACAGCCGCTACGACCTTGACCAGGCCGCCGGCCAATCGTGGGTTCTCCCGAGCCCAGGCGCCGATGCTGTTGGCAACCTCCCCGAGGGTGGTGATGATCTGCTTCAGTTCGGGTGCAACGGCGGCGCCAAACTCGGCCAGGGCGTTGGTGAAACTGCCCTCTGCTGCTTCCATGACGTTGGTGAGGGTGGCGAGCTGTTCGTTGACTCGCTTGCGCAGATCTGCCTGGTTTTGCAGCTTCTGCTGCACTTCTCTATAACCCGCGATCCCCTTGTTCATCATGGTGTTCAAGGTGGTCATTGTTTCGGAGTCGTCTCCGAAAAGCAGTTTGATCGTGGAGGTGCGGTCCTCGTCGTTCAGGGCTTTGAGCTTTTCGACCTGGGCGAATAGATTTTCCAGGCCGGCGAAGTTGCCTTTTTCGTCGGTGAACTTGAAGCGGATGTTTTTACCTTCCAGCTCCATGATTTTGTTGACGTCCTTGATCCCATCCTTGTCCAGGCCGGCCTGGAAGATCTTCCGATAGGCGTTACCGGCCGCGCCGCCTTCCATGCCCGCCTGGTCCATCATGATCAGCAGCGGGGCCAGTTCGGCAGCAGCGTCGATGCCTGACTTCTTGATGGTGTCCATGACCGGCGCGATTTTGCTGAAACCCTGGAGCATGTTGGTCGGGTCTACGCCGGAGTAGAACCCGCGCTGGATGATGTCCATCAGCGCCATCATGTCTTTTTCAGATGTTCGGGTTGCGTCCTGCATTTTGGCGGCGAATTCAGCCGCGGCGGTTACGGGCATCTGCAACTGAACGCCCAGGTACGCGGCTGCTTCACCAGTGCCGCCGAGAATGCTCTGCGCGCTCAGGCCCTGGCGCCGCAGCATGGTCATCATTTCCTGGAAGTCGGCCGTGGTACCAGGCAGGCGGTCGCCCAGCTTGGTCGCCAGGTCGGTGATTTTTTGGAAGTCTTCAGACACCTTGCCGGTGCCGTCCATCATCGAAACCTTGAGTTGCGTGGCCGAGTCTTCGTTCGGCGCAAAGGCACCGATGGCCTTCGCCACCGGCCGACTCGCTGCATATCCCACACCTAAGCCGGCGGCGCCGTTCATAGCCATGTTGCCTGCTAGGTTCTGGGTTTTCTCCAGCTTGGCGCGCTCGATAGCAAGGCGCTTTTGCTGAGCATTCAACGCGACCAGGCGCTTGCCCTGTTCGCTGATGCTGGCGTTGGTGGCGCTGATTTGCTCGCGCAGCTGGCGTTCGTGACTGCTGAGGTTTTTGGTGCTGATGCCCGCGCCTTGCAGTTTGCTGCGCAGGGCCTGGAGCTGTTCGCCCTGTTGTTGATGCTGCTCTTTGAGCTTCTGAGTCTCACGCACCGCTGCGCGGAAGTCCCTGGTCATGGCCTTGGTGGGTGCGCCTGTGGCGGCGAACTGCTGGGACAGGGCCCGGACTTTGTGGCGGGCCGCGACGAGGGCTTGTTCGGTCTGCTCAGCGGCAGCGCGCTGGGTGCGCCAGGCGCTGACGTCCTTCTGTTGGGTGTTGAGTTCTTTGAGGCGGTCGCGAGCTTCCTTGAGGGCGCGGGCGGCACCGATGCTGCCGTTGTTGATGGCCTTCAGGGGGCCGCTCGCCTTGTCGATGGCATTGAGCAGTACCTGAAGTTTTAAATCATTCGCCATCGGTGGAACTCCGCACCCGGGCGCGCTCGCGCCACTCCATCAGTTCTTGCAGGCCCAGTTGGTCCATGTCAGCTGGTGCCCAGTGGAAAACCACGGCCAGATCGGCCATGGCGTCTTCTACGCAACGAGGGACGCGTCCGTCTTCACCGACTTCTGCAACAAAAAACCGGAAATCTTGCTACCACAGGCGAGCAGGTCGGCCGGGTCCATGCTGGCGGCTTCGGGCGCCGTGATGCCAGGGCTACTGATACGCGGCAGGATCTTGATGAGGGTGGCTACGTCCATGTTCAGCAGCTCGACCAACTGCACACCGCGCAGCTCGCCGGATTGCGGTTTGCGCAGGGTGATGCTGTCGATGACGGTCTTGCCACGGGTGATCGGGGTGTCCAGCTTGACGGTGTTGTCGTCAACCGGGGGCAGCGCTTCGAGGGTGTCTTCTGGTTTCATAACTTGCTCCAGTTTGCAGGGTTAACCGCCCTGGGTCAGGGCGAGATTGGTCAGATGCCGAGGGCTCGGCGCTGCTCGGCCATCATGTCTACGCCATCGACGACTTCGATGAAATTGAGCAGGTCGATTTCGATGATCTCTTCGTTATCGACGATCAGTTTGTAATAGGTGCAGGTGGTGGTGATGCTGTGCTCGGTGTCTTCACCCGGCTGCGCATCGCCCATTTCGATGGTTTCGTGCCGGCCGCGCATTACAACTTCTACGGCGCTGATCTCGGCTGTGTCGTCCTGCTGAAACGATCCGGTGAAGCGCAACGCGACGCCCGAGGCGTTGACGGCGCCGAACTGTTTGAGTGCGATCAAATCCAGCCCGCCGGTCTTCCATTCGAATTGGATGCCATCATCCGAGAAGCCCAGATCGGCCTTGACCGGGCCGTTCATGCCGCCGCCGCGATAGGCTTCCATTTTGCGGCCCAGCGGGGGCAGGGTGACCGACTTGACCACGCCCAAGTAGCTGTTGGCGTCGTTGAACAGGTTGAGGTTTTTGAGTTTGCGAGGCATAGCCATGGTGCGTGTCTCCGTTGCGCAGGCGCGGGGTCAGCTCCCCTTGCGGGGAGTCCCGGGTTAGCTGTTGATCTTGCTGGCGAAGTCGATCAGGTAGCGGTCAGTGATGCGTTGCCGCAACGTGAGGTCTTCCAGCGGAGGCACCGGCGTGTAGTCGTAGTCCAGGAACAGCTTGCCGGCCTTGAGCGTGTCCTTATCGTTGGCGTCGTCTGGGTACCAGCACTTACCGCCGATCAGATAGCCCGCCGTAACCATCTCGCGGAACTTGGCATTGATCCCTTCGATAAGGTCGCGAACCAGGGAGGCGTGCAGCGGCACGTCCACTGCCCACATGTGCGCCTCCGCCATGGTGTCGGCGAGGATTTGAGCCGTACGGGTGTAGTTCTCAAAGGCGAACAAAGGATCTTCACTGGTCGTGCGACTGCCCCAGAAGCGGAAGCCGCCCTCATTGATCAGCGTGGTGACTTCGTTGCTGTTGAGGTAGTTGGCGTCCGTGGCCGGGTTTTGCAGATCCCAAAACACATCGGCGCTGATTCCTGTCACGCCGTTGACAGCGACGTTGGAGAGCGTCTTGTGCCAGCCCACCTCCTGATCGATCTTGGCACGCAAACCCAATGCACGCGCCACTGCCGAGGTGGTGACGGTCGCGTTAGTGACGGTGCTCCAGTTCTGAAACTCCGGCCAGATGACCATGGCTTCGCGGGCGCCGAAGTTGTCACGGTAGGCGACTACCTCTTCCTTGGTTTTGCAGTCCCAGGCGCTGACGTAGGCAAATGCGCGCAACTGCTGGGCGATGGTGACCAGGGCGGTGGCCACCGGCAGGCTGTCGAGACCTGGCACACCCAGGATGCGTGGCACCATGCCAACGCGAGCCTTGGCGGCGAGAAGGGCTTTCAATCCGGTGTATTTACCCTCTGCCGTGGTGGTGCCGATCAGGGCACTGGTGGTTTCCGCCTCGGTGGCCCCTTCCTTCACCCGCACGACGATGGTGTAGGGCTTGGTCTGGTCGGCGATGGCCTGAAGACTCTTCGCCAGGGTGCCCGTGGTACCGGCCTTGCCGATGGCGGTTTGAACGTTCGTCAGCAGTACCGGTGTGTCGAAAGGGAAAGCGGTCGCATCAGCGTCGTCGGCCGTGCAGACCATGCCGATAACAGCGGTGGGGATGGTGCGAATGGGGCGGGTGCCGTCGTTGAGTTCGATGACCCGCACGCCGTGAAGATAATCGGCCATGGGTTTGCCTGCGCAGTGATTGGGATGACAGTGCACAGGCTGCCGCGCGCGCGCCGGTTGGGCGAGCGCGGGGGGTTGTAGGTCAGGAAGCTACAAGGTTTGGGCGATGGCGCTCAACCTCAATGGTTGGATTCAGCCAGCCAGATCGGTGCCACGGGCCGTGATTCGTTCAACGGAAACTGAGTCGTTTGCGGCCACTCCCGCAACAGTCGCCGATACATCTGCAAGTCGGTGTACTGCTCACCCGAGAGGGTTGTTGGACCACCACCTTCCATTTCGTCGCGATGGCGCGCCACTACCGGATCGGTAGCCGCTAATTCAGCGTCCCGCCAGGAGCGCTCTTGGTCGGCTAACTGGGCAGCGGTGAGTTCAGGCGGTTCAACCAACTTAGGAAAACCTTGCTTGTCTGGCTCGATTTGCTTGCCCTTTTCCTGTCCCTTGAGCAGTTCAAAATAGAGACTATCGGAAATCTCTACGACATCTTCCGGCATGTTGACGCCGTGTATCGATGGCTCATAAAAGCCGCCGTCTATCGCTCTGTAAAACATATGTCCCCCTAATAACCGCGTGCCGTCCAAAAATGCTGAGGTGCTGAATTTGTGCTTGTGCCGGAATGCGAATAATAAAACTGTGCCTTCGAATAACTGCCAACTTGCACTGGCGCGCCTCGCGAGGCCGGGAAATGTGTACCAGCATCCACATAGGTCATTTGGACATTGACGCAAGCTGTTGGGAACGCCACGGGGAACGTAATCAGCGTGGAGACGTTCGGGGCCGACCCGCCCGATAACCCCCACTGTTCAATTTCACCGGATGGAAGACGTCGCCAGCCAGTCACGCCAAGGGAGGATGCGAATATCGCCGAGTGCCGCAACGCAGCAGTACCGCCGATCAGGCGCCACTCACTCGAAACCCTGCTCAGCAGCGCAGTTTCCCCCTGCCCCAGAACAAGAGATACGGGCACACCGCTAGCATTCGTTAAGAGATCGGCGCCCGATGTAAGCAGCGTCACTGCGCCAGCGCCAGCGCTCGCCAACAAGATCATTGCACCCTGCGCCACTGGACCAGCAGACGGGAGGGTAACGCTGATAGGCGTGGCAGAGGCCGCGCTGACGGCGCCACCGACGCTTCCAACACCCAGCACTGTGCTGGCGGAGATTGCATTGAAATTCGCCCACTCGACGCCCATTCGTTTTACGAACTCGGTAGTAGCCAGCGCTTTGCTGTTATCGAACTGGGGCGGAGTAACGAAGTTCGGACCAGCCATCACTCCTGCGTAACGCAATGCTACCGTACCGCCCACCAGCCGCCACTGACCTTCCAGGCGGATAAATTCCGCTGTATCTCCTAAGGCCAATACCATTGGTCCTGAGACGCCCGTCGAGGTGTAGATAACATCAGCGCCAGCGCCGACAACTTTCAGCCCTCCCGAGCCAGCGCAGGCCAGCGTAATGGTAGCTCCTTGCGCAATTCCCGAAGTAGGCGGCATGGTCGCCGTGAGTTGTGCCGCATCGGAGAAGCTGTGAAGGCCTCCGACGTGTACGGACGAAAGGGCCAGGCTCGCACTGTTGGTAGTAAAACCTGAGAACTCGACGCCGCGTAACTTGGCAAACTCAGTGGTCGCCAGCGACTTACTGCTGTCAAACCTTGCAGGGGTTGGTGCCGTGGGATTACCGGCGAAACTTGGCGACATCAAACGAGCAAGCCCATCGGTGATGTCTTTGAACGTGAGCGCAGTGGTGCCCACGACTATTGGACCATCCGTTACCAGCTGCCAAATCGTATCGGCCTGTGTAGCTCCAGCCTCGACAGCCACCGTCAGATTCGGTGTCACTCGCACGTTATTATCGGCGTCCTTGGCACGTATCCAGGCCCCAACGGCGACCTCATAGGGGCCGTTGTCCTTGGCGGCCGTCTGGTTCTTGACCAGCACCCGGTCACCGGCATTCAGCGATACACCGTCCACCACCTGCAAGCCGACCAAGCTGATGTTGGTCGTGGTGCCAGCGCGCACTGACTGCTTGATATCGAGCTTGCTCAGCTCATCCAGGATCTTGGTATCAACATACTTGCGAGTTGCCAATACTACTGAAGGGTCGATTTTCAGATCGACGTTAGCCGTGTTGCTAACGATCAGATTCATTCGCACGACTTGCGTTCGGCCTGATCCCTGGGTCAGCAAGGGCTTGTAACTTGGCGCACAATTTGCGACAGCAACCAGGTCGCCATCGGCGTCATACAGGCCGACTTCACGGATCCACCACCCACCGATGTTTTCGGGGATGACCTGCTCGGCGATGATGATATTTGGATTGGTAGGATCAACGCTGAGTTGATTCAGCGGGGCGCGCCTGCGCTCGTTGATCAGCCGTGTCTGCTGCTCATTGGGGATCGGGTCGGTGTCATTGGCATCGCCGACGCCCATTTGCGCGAACGTCCAAGGAATCCCTAGGGCGTCCGCGTTGGCCTGCTTGGCTTTGCCGACAGCGGTGAGGATGGCGAAGAACTGGCTGTTTTGGTCTGTCATGGGTAGATGTCCATGGTGTCGATCTGGTGTTCACGGCCGCCCTGATGGATGTAGCCCGTGACCTCGATGTCTCGCTGTGTAGGTGGGTAGATATCAATCTCGTCGCCTTCGGTGATGCAGGCGCCGATTTGAACTGAACCAGTGGTTTCCAGGCTGATGGCAAGCCCGGTGAGGTGGCGTGTCAGGGGCTTGGCGTCGTCGATCAGCCAGGTGAGTTCCTGGTACATCTCCTCGGTGATACCCGTGTCGAGCACGCCGACCTTGAGCTTGAACGTGGCGCGAGGGCCGACCGGCACGGTCTGCCACCACTCGATGATTTCAATCAGGTAGCCGAGTGGTTCAACAACGCGGCGCAGGGAGCCGATGGTGCCTTTGCGCGAGTGGATGTAGTACGCGCTGCGGATGGCTGCTCGCTTGGCCGCTTCGGTCCATTTGCTGTCCCAGCGGTCCACGGAGAAGGCCCAGGCCAGGTAGGGTAAAAGCGGCAGCGGGCAAAGATCGGGGTTGTACAGCGTGCGCAACGGAATCGGCACACGCTGGATCTGGGCCAGCGCCCGCGCTGCTTGGCGCTCCAATGGGGTCGAATTGCTGGGGAGCAGCGGCGCGTCTGCCATCATTCAACCCCCAGCGCCAAGTCGATGGCCGTGCAGTACGGGGCCTGGTACTTCGTGGCAACGATGTCCGCCCAGTTCTCCAGCACAACCTTGCGCACGCCCTCGACGTGCAGCGAGGCGTGGATAATCGATTCCGAGACTTCCAGGCCCAGGCGACGCCGCTGGCGCACGAAGGCCAGCAACTGCGCATTGGCTGCCGCGAGAATCAGCTCGCTTTCAGGGCCAGAGGTTGAGAGAAACAGCTTGGCCTTGACCTGGTAGTTGATGACCTGCGCGCTTTGCACGGTGAGCCGATCCGCGACCGGACGGCGGTCGTCGTCGCTGAGGTAGGCATTGACCTTTGCCAGCAGCGCGGGCGAGGCAGTGCCGTCACCCAGGATCGATTGCACAGTCACCACCGCCTCGGCCGGGGCGGGGCTCTCCGCAGTAGCATCGGCCACCTGGCCGTCAGCAGACCGTGCATGGAAGATGTAGCTATTGCGCGGGCCGGCGGTGCTCAGTCCTTCCCACGCCATTTGAGCCCGCTCGCGCAGGCTGTCGTCGCTTTCCATCAGCAACGGTACCGGCGGCACGGCCGTGGGCTTGGCGGCCTGGATGACCAGGCGCTTGACGTTGAAGTTGCCTGCCAGGTTCTCAAGATCACTGCCCTTTGCCAGGGCCAACATGTTGGCAACGGACGCCTCGTTGACGCGCTGCCGCCAGACCGTCTCGCGGTAGGCGTTTTCCTGTAGCAGCTTGGTCAAAGGTTCAGACTCCAGCTCAAGCCGTGCAGCGATTTCAGCCTGCTCCTCGACGGGCCACAGGCTGATTGCAAACGTCTTGCGCTCGGCGAGGATCCGCTCGTAATCGATCTGCTCAACGACCTCGGGCGCGGGGAGCTGGCCCAGGTCAATCGCGACGAATGAGTTCATGCGCTGCCCCCCAAGTTCAGAGGCACGCTCAGGCTCAGCGGCTCGTTGCTATCGACGATGCTGCCTTCAATGTCCAGCGAGGATTGGCCTTGCAGCGTGGCGCCCAGAAACTGCACTCGGCTCAAGCTGATACGCGGCTCCCAACGCATCAGCGCCATGACGGTGGCCGCGTACACCTGCAAGCGGGTGATGTCGTTGAACGGATGGTCCACCAGCTCGGGCAACAGGCTGCCGTATTCTCTACGCATTACCCGGGTACCGAGGCGCGTACTGAGGATGTCGCTCATGGACTGGGCGATGCTTTCCACAGTGGTGATGGCGGCGCCGGTGTGTCGGTTCATTCCGGTTTCCCCGTCTTGCCGCTGCCAGGCATTACGTCGCCGTGCAGGTGTTTCACCAGGCTGATGCCGGCGGCCACCACATCCTCTGACACGGTGACTTTGCCGGTGACGTTCTGGTTGCCGGTCTGGGTGTAATCGCCCAAGTGCGTGATGTTGCCGACGATGTTGATGCCGCCGGTGCTGATGAGGTTGGTGGTGCCGCCATCGATGAGCGTGGCGTTGAGATGGTGAGCGATGCTGTCGTACTCGATCACCGTGCCGTCGCGGTAGGTGACGCGGTGTAAGCCTTCGCGGTCGCCGTTGGCGGGGATTTGGTCGCTGAAGAGGCCGGTCAAGGCGACGCCGTTGCCGAGCTGGCCCGAAGGGCTGAACAGCAGAACTTGCTCATTAACGGTTGGCGGGTTCCACTCCCGGTCGGCGCCGGCTCGCAGGGTGATCCACGGCAGCCAGGCTGTAGTCAGGGTTCCGGTTTTTACCTGCACACGCGGGGGCTGCATCTGGACGGCAGCGATAGTGCCGAAGCGGATGAGGTTTTCGATCAGGCGGGCGAGGGTGGCTAAGTCGTTCATGGCGCCCATGTTCGCGTCCCGCGCACGCGTGCACAGCAACCTAAGGTTGTAGGCATTTAAGCTACAAACCCCAATAGACAGGGAGTCATGGAGGGCGTACTTTCCAGCTTTTCCGTTAGGGCAGGAGCCAGTGTTGTGCTTACAGAATTGGTGGCGAAAGCTTCATCAGAATCATTTGTTGGTCTTTCAGGCGTAATTTTTGGATCTCTGCTGACAACGTTTGGTGTCTGGCTTACAAACAATGCAAATGCGAAAAGGCAAATGCAGCAATTGGCACATGAAGAGCGTCTTAGCAGTCAAAAAATAAAAAAAGAACGCTTAGAGGAGCTGTACATTCTCGTATGTCATTGGGGAAACCTTTTCTTCAGCCAATACATGAATCTGAATTTAGTCATGGATGGACATATTGATTACAACGAATACCTTGATAGAACCAGCACCAAAGACTTAGGCGGCTTCGATTTCAGCCGGATTGAAATGATCATCGATATTTATGGTGCTCAGTTAGGACCTGCTTATGAGAAAGTAATGGAAGCACGTGAAGCTATCAATAAGGTAAATGCCGCTCATAAGTCCGCTTATAAACAAGGTCGTGCCGGAGACGTATTCAAGCGCCCAGCTGCCGATGCACAAATGGCGTTTGGTGAAGCCTGCGATGAGCTTAAGCGAGTAATCAGCGAAGCTGCACGAGCAGCATGATTTATTGATTGCTAGTGAACGCAATTAAAAGACTGTCGCGGATCAAGTCGAGGTCCGCTTCTGTAAAACCGAGCACTTCACGCTGGTCATATTTCACTTCGGATGTTCCCCGCTCAGCACGGTCTTTCAATCCAAATTGGTGCACTCTGGCAATCCGGGCAACTCGCCCGGTAAAGCCGATAGAGATGGCACTGCCGTCGCCCTGAACCTTCAAAAATTTCGCCGTGCGCAGCTTCTGAAACATCTGTCCCTTTCGTTTCACTCTCCCTTGCTTCCCACGCAGGTTGCGCTGCTTACGCGGCGCGTACTTGCTCCCGTCTGGGTTGCGCTGGGCGATGATCCGCTGTTGCTGGCTGCGCCGCAGGGCCTGGCCGATGCTACGAGCCAGTTTGTTGCGCGATGCCGGTTCCAGTTGTCCCAGCAGGCCGGCCGCCCAATCCTCCAGCGTTTCCAAACGGTTGGTCATTTCGGCACGACCCATTCACTGCCGGAGCCTTGGGCGCCAGGTATCCACGCCGGATCGAGGAACGCGGCTACGCGCTTAGGTTCGCCTGGGTGGTGGACGGTGGTATTGCCGTCGGCGTCTTTCCCCACAACCACACGCTCGGTCAGGGGCAGTGTGAGGCTCAAGTCCACCTTGCTGTTGTCCAAGATGTCGGCCTCGAACTGGATGCCCTCGGCGGACTTGTTCAGGTTCTCCAGCAGTTCGGACTGGTTCACGCTCAGCCACCCCAGCAACGGCAACATGACGCTGTCCGGATGACCTGCGTAGTCGGTGAGGATGACCTGTAAATCAAAGCTGTATTCGAACGACAGCGAGGCAGCCGCGGTGCAGCGGATTTTGCCGTTGTCGATGAAGATCAACAGCCGGTCGGGGTTGTGCTTGAGTTCGGTCACGGTGGCGAGCAAGTGAGCCTTGAGGCTGTCGGGCTTGTTCATGGTTGGGCCTGCTGGTGCTTGTAAACCATATCCACCTGACCTGCACATTCAGCCCACGCGGCTTCGACGCGGTCCTGGTCGGTGAGTTGATCGCCGTTATTGAGCGGGCCCGTTGCCGGCAGGGTGCAGGGCACCACGGCCGGACAGCCACTGACGATAAGCGTCGGCGCCGGTGAGGGTGGGGCGCTCGCGCAGCCGGCGAGCAAGCTCAGGCAAAGGCTGGTCAGCCCAGTTGCGAAGGTCTTCGTTTTCACGTTTCAGCGCCTCGATGGTTTGTTCGCGCTTTGCCAGGCCCTGGCGCAGCTGATCCTGCTGGGTTCGCAGGGCAGCCTGGGCGATGCGTTCGTCGTTCAGGGTATTTTGCAGGGTGCTGAGATTGGCGCGAAGCCTGTCAGCTTCATCTCGGGCGATTTTGGTGTCCTTCCCCGCGAGTTCGGTATCCTTCTCTGCCACGGTGATGCGTTGCTCTTGGCCCCAGATGAGCAGCGCCAGGGCGCCCAGCAGGGCGATGCCGTACAGCGCCTGGCGCAGGGTACTCATGCGCGATACCAACCCAGTTTGTTCATGTCGCCTACGTCCATCAGCTCCACGGGACCTCGCACGACGACTACCCGGCAACCTGGTGTCACGTAGGCCAGTGCTTCGCACAGCAGCTCCATATCGGCTTGTTCGGTACTTTCGGGCACCACCAGCAGATCGCCGTCCTTCACGTTCAACTGTTGCACGCGTTCAAGGTCGATCATTTTAGGAGTTCTCCAAGGTAGAGCAGCCGGAATTCTTCTGGGCTGTGCGAAGCACGGGCCTCTTCGAGAATGTCGGACATATGGATCTGCCAGGTGTAACGGCAGAAGTACCGGTTATTGGCTTCGATCAGGCGTAATAGCAGATCGTTTTCTGAGGTATGAACGCCCGCCGTCCGTTGGAATCTCGGTGTGGTTGCGTAAAAGGCGTCCGCCCGGATTCTGGTCGAATTGAGCCAATCGAATTCGTCGTAAAACCAAACAGCATTTGCAAAGTCTTCGCCGAATAGCACGTCTTCGCCGTCTTCCAGAATCACAGCGCCAGGCAAGCGGCGGCGCAGATCTTCGACCAGCCCTTTCAAGGTAACGAAGCAAACCTTCCTACCCGTAACAAGGTAGGGTTGGGCAAGTTGAATCAGCCGTTCGGTTTTTCCGGTTAGTCTCGGACTGATTTCAAGGTAAGCGATTTGAGGGGGGGTCATGCCGCTACCCCTTGGCCGCAGCCGCACTCAGCGTGCCGCTCATAGGCGCGTTGGAGCTTGATGTCGTACAGGTTCCGCTGATAGTCCGGGCCGTTGTAGAGCTTGGCGAATTCGGCCCATTTACGGCCTTTCAACGCCTTATGCAGTACCGGGTCGGTCTTGATGAAGCGCACGAAGGCGGCGAGCTGCTGAGACTCGCCTGCGCTCATGTCTTCGACAAACGCTTGCACACTGACATAGCCCAGGCGCTGCCAGTGAAAGCCCATGATCTGGAACGCACCCCATGAAGCAGATTCCAGCGCGGCAGTGTCATCGATCAGACGCGCATGGTTCAGGCGTTGGTGTTCAGCAGTACCGCCGGCATAGCCGCCGGACTTCGGATTGACGATTGCCGGATTGGCTGCGGCCAGTTGGTCGGCGTGGCGCTTGAGTTCGTCGGGGTTGTCGCCGTCGTGGCGTGGTGTGGCAAGCTGGCGGTACATGATGTGTCGTTCGAACAGAATCACTGGCTTACCGTTGGACAGGAAACCCTTTCCCTTCGATTCCACCTCGTTGACGGCATAGACGCTCGCCAACGGTACGTCGAGGACCTGCGCGGCCTGTACCAGGTCCTCGTTTTTCAGCAGGAGCTGGCAGTCACCGCCACCCAGGCTGGTCTGGGTCTTTTCGCCGACAACGCCATCGGCGACCAAGCCGACTTTCAGCTGATACGCCCGCACGGAGGCTTCGGTGGAGTCACCGTAGTCGCCGTCCACCACCAGCCTTGCGCCGTGGTCGTTCAGGTTCTTTTGTAGGATGCGCACCGCTTGCGAGCGGTCGCCGTGGCGGAGCGTCGTCATAGCTGTTCTACCTTGCGAGTGAAAAATTTCTTGGCAGCGGCGCGAGTCCCCTCGACGCCGAGTAAACCGATCACTCCACCGAAGAACGGCGCGGTGGAAGCGGGGATACCGAGCAGCGCCAGACCATGGCTGGCGGCCAGTGCCAGGGCACCGCAAAGCGGGGCCTCAACTGCCATCCGGCGCAGGGTTCCGCCGCCGTACATGATCCGTAGGGCGGCGATGGTCAGGGCCAGGATTCCCGCGTATAGGGCCGGCCAGTTCTGTTCGAGCCAGGCGGCGAGCCAAGCCCAGGTGTCGGGACGTTCAGGCATGCGCTTCATTCCGTGATCCAGGATGGGTAGGTTCGTGGGCTCGCTGCAGGTTGATCAGTCCCATAGGTTCACCATCTGCCGCTGTGGGGCGGCCGTCTGGGCTTCGGGCATTTGCACAGCCAGGCCTTGGGGCAGGATCGGTCCGTAGTCGGCCAGGCCGGGGTTGGCTTCGAGTACCGCTTCGGTTACGCCGGCGGTGCGGCCGTAGTGACGCCAGCACAGAGCGTCAACGGTGTCGTTTTGAAAAGCGCGGACGGTGATGGGCATCAGATCAGCTCCACGGTAGTGCGGTTGATGCCGAGGAAGTCACGCACGGCCCAGCGCAGGTCGCGGCGGTAATCGTCGATGTTTGGCGTGAGTTCTTCGGCGTTCTGGTTGCCGCTGTTTGTGGTGTCGTAGGAGCGGTAGCGCTCGCACACTTCGGCACCGGTGGCGGCTTCGATGGCGCGGCGGTAGAGGTGCTCCAGTACCGATACGTCGTTGATCTTGTCACCAGGAACATCTGCCAGTTCGGCATGGCCTGCGGCTTCCTGCCTGGCTCGCCATTCGCTCAGCTCACGGTTGACGCTGATGGCGGCGGCCACAGCGGCGGTTTCCAGGCGTGGCGCGGTGACGCTCGCGTCGATCCTCAGCGTGGCGCGCAATTGATCCAGATCGATGGAGGGCCAGAAGGCGTCGGTGTTGATATGGCCGCTGGCGACTGTGCCGCCGGCTACGAATCCGCTCATGGAACAGCACTCAAAAATAGGTCGCCGGTGGTCGGGGCTTCACGTTCAGGAGGAGCGGCCTGGCCGATCCGCCCCGAGCCGGCGGGGTGCGTGGGGACGCTCGGTTAGCCGGCAGGGCCGGCAAGCTTGTTGAGCAGGCGTTCTGCCCGCTCCAGATCTTTCTTGCCACCGCAGGCATCGTGCAGGGCGATGGCTTTTTTCAGCAGATCCACACCGGCCTGGAGCTTGCCGGGTTGGCCCGGGGCCTCTTCGGTGATGCCTTCCAGCGTGGCGCGGCCCATGGCGAGAAACAGCTTGGCGCGGGCCTGGTCGGGCATGTCTTCGGCGTCGGTGAGTTCGGCGGTGCGATGCAGGATCGCCAGGTCGAACGGCTCGCCAACCTTCTGGGCCTTGAAGGCTGCCGTGGCGACTTCCTCGGCGACCAGGCAACCCAAGGTGCGTGCGAAGCGGTCGGGCATAACCATCTTGTGTTCCAGCACGTAGGTCGCGATGTCGAGCCCACCGGTGAAGTCGCCGGCATCGAAGCGCCAGACCATGACGGTGGTCAGCACTTCGTCCTGTGCGCCCTGGCCGCCTTCCAGCACACCTTGCACGTAGGATTCATAGCTCGGCAGCAACTGACGCTTGAGTTCAGCCTTGCCCTGGTTGGACTGGACCTGTTTCAGGCGCAGACGGTCTTGCAGCAACTGGTTGAGCTGGTGCTCGTAGGCCGTAGCGCCCGCCATGGTTTGGGTGGGCTCGGTCGCTGCCGACTCAATGGCGGCAGTGACCCGTTCAAAGTGACGGCGGCAGGGGTTGGTCATGATGGCCGCCTCAATTCAGGGTGATGTTTTCGGCCATGGCCGCGCAGCCCAGGTCTTCGATGACGTAGCTTTCGTTCACCGACTCGTAGTTCTCGATGCGGTCGCGCTTGGCGTTGTCCACGACGGTGCGGCGGCGGGTGCCTTCCTGCCAGTAAAGCGATAGGTTGTCCAGGCGGGTGACCAGCAAGCCGTTGGCCGGGAAATGGGGCACGCGCACCGCTGGCAGGTTTCCGAGCCGTTTTTGACTGGTGACGATGTCGGCCGCCAGCATTTCGGTCGGTGCCTGGGTCTTGTTGATGATCGGGAAGTACTTGTCGGCCAGCAGTTGGCGACCGCAGATGACCACCAGTTCGGTGTCCTCCTGATACCAAGGCTCGATGAACTCATTGACCATGCTGACGACCAGGGCGTCGATGTTTTCAAAGTCCTTGCCGGCACCGATTTCGATTTTTCCGCTGCCGGCCGCCACCTCATCCAAAACCCGGGCAGGGTTTTCCAGGCGCATCTTTTGAAGCCAGCCGATGTTGACGTCCTGCAACAGCGGGTTGGTTGCCGGATTGGATGTCGCGGCGCGGCTGATGCCGTTCCAGCCAATCATGATCCGGTTGAGCGCCTGGGCTTTGATGATGGCGTCGCGGATGCGTGCTTGAAAGTCCTTGAACTTGGCCCACTGGTCCAGCTTCTGGTAGCGCAGGCTGGTATCGAAGTTGGTTTGGGTGCAGGTGTACCCACGGTCGTCCAGACCGCTCGGGTCGCGGGGCTCGCGGTCTTTGGTAGTGGTGTCGGTGGTGCTGGCAATGGTGCCGTCGATACCGATGCCGACCTTTTCACCCGACTGTTCCGATACGCCGTAGACGTTGATGGCGCTGAGGAACGCGCTGGATTCTTGAATGCGGGTTTCCAAGGTCTGGGCGACGCTTGGGTCTGCTGTGAATTTGGTGGTGACGTCAGTCACCCCATGCAGTTGCGCCAGTTGTTGCAGGTAGGCGTTGAACAATACTCGGGTGTCGTTACGCATCTTGATCGTCCTTCATGATTCGGGGCTGTGGTTGGGCTGCTGTCAGCAGTCGGTCACGACCAGGTCGTTGCCGCCGGTTACAGGCGGACGCGTTTTCTGGCTGTGGTCCTGGGTGGTGGAGAGCTTGTTTTTCAGCTCTGTGAGTTCCGTGCTGACCTGGTCGAGCTGGGTTTTCAGCCCCGCGGAAAATTGCTTTTCTGCGGCCAGTTGGTCGGGCAGATCCTTGACGTGTTCGGCGATGGCCTCGACCGCCTCGCCGATCTGCGCGAACTCGGTGTCGTCCTTGGCCTGTTTGCCGGTCAGCAGGGCTTGCACCTTGCTGAAGAGCTGGGCGCCGATGCTTGGCTTCTCTTCGATTTCCTCGAACTTCAGCTCAGTTTCCAGCGCCTCGGTAAACATTGAGGTCGCCGAGTAGTGCCGGTCCTTGAACGGACTGGCGTCGGGCTTTTGCGCCGAAAACGCCAGGACGTCGGTGCCCAGGCTGGCGGGCGAATCGGTGACAGCCAGGCCGACGATGTAGGCCTCGCCGGTGTCGGCAAAGCTGTCGTCGATTTCGATGGAGGTGTAGATCTTCTGTTTCGCCTTGTTCATGGCGATCAGCTCTGGGGTCGGCTCAACCTGGGCGAACAGGGCCAGTTTCTTCTGGCCGTTGATGTCCACCTCTTCGGTTTTCACTGCCAGCACGTCGCCATAGGCCTTGAACGGGCTGTCGGGCAACAGACTGCGGAAGTGCTCCAGCCAGATACGGGCGCCGTAGGTGGACGGGTTGAAGTTCTTGGCGGCCTGTTCCAGCCAGCTGCGTTTGATGGTGCGCTTGTCCGAAGTAGCGCCCTCGACGGCGACGCGGAACCAGTTGCTGCGAAACTTCTTCATGCCGGGAATCCTCAGTGCGTGTGGCGCCTGCTGGGTTGAGCAATGCGTTGCAATGAGGGGCATGGTCGTCACGGGCGCGAGCGGCGGCAACGAGACGGGACTGTAGGCGGGGAGGGTACAAGGGGCGGCGCTATTGAGTCGCCGCCGTGGGCGGCAGCATCTCGGCCATGACGACAACCACCCTGCTGCCTATCGATCCGCGACGCCAATCCAAGTTCCTGTACTGGATGGGTTGGCGCATCTGCGAGATTGCCGAGGCTACGGGCGAAAAAGAAAAAACGCTACACAGCTGGAAGGCCCGCGACGAGTGGGACCGGGCCGACAACGTCGAGCGCATCGGCGGCGCCCTGGAAGCGCGCTTGGTGCAGTTGATCCTCAAGGAAAACAAGACTGGCGGCGATTTCAAAGAGATCGATCTGCTGCATCGGCAGCTTGAGCGCCAGGCCCGCATTCAGCGCTTCCAGGGCGGCGGTACCGAAACCGACCTCAACCCGAACCTCGCCAAGCGTAACGAAGGGCCGAAGAAAAAATCCCCGAAGAACGATATCAGCGAAGACCAGATCGAGCTGCTGCGCGAGGCCTTCATCGACGGCTGTTTCGATTACCAGAAAGATTGGTATCGGGCCGGCAACCAACGCACCCGCGTCATTCTCAAGAGCCGGCAAATCGGTGCCACGTACTACTTCGCCCGCGAGGCGTTCATCGACGCCCTGGACACCGGCCGCAACCAGATTTTCCTGTCGGCATCAAAGAACCAGGCCTACCTGTTCCGGGGCTACATCCAGGCCTTCGCCCGGGAAGTCATCGGCGTCGAGCTGACCGGTGACCCGATTGTGCTGCCCAACGGCGCCGAGCTGTTTTTCCTCGGGACCAACGCCCGCACCGCCCAGGGCTATCACGGCAATTTCTACTTCGACGAGTTCTTCTGGACGTTCAAGTTCGAGGAGTTGAACAAGGTCGCCTCGGGCATGGCGATGCACAAGAAATGGCGGAAAACCTATTTCTCGACCCCGTCGAGCATGGCCCATGAGGCGTACACTTTCTGGACGGGCGAGCGCTTCAACAAGGGCAAGCCCGCCGCGCAGCACACCAAGGTTGATGTGACCCACGGCGCGCTCCAGCAGGGACGGTTCTGTGAGGACCGGCTGTGGCGCCAGATCGTCACCATTCTCGACGCGGAGCGAGGTGGCTGCGATCTGTTCGACATCGAAGAGCTGCGCCGGGAGTACAGCCCCGAGGCATTCGCCAATCTGCTGATGTGCGAGTTCGTCGATGACGGCGCGAGTATCTTTCCGCTGTCGGTGTTGCAGTCCTGCATGGTCGATAGCTGGGTCGAGTGGGCTGAGGATTACAAACCGTTCGCCATGCGCCCGTTCGGAGACCGTCAGGTCTGGGTGGGCTACGACCCGGCCGAGACGGGCGACTGTTCCGGCCTGGTAGTGGTCGCGCCGCCGCTGGTGCCAGGCGGGAAATTCCGCGTGCTCGAGCGTCATCAGTTCCGGGGCATGGATTTCGCCGCCCAGGCGGCCGCCATAAAGGGCGTGTGCGACCGCTACTGGGTGACCTACATCGGCATCGACGTCACCGGCCTGGGCAGCGGCGTGGCCCAGCTGGTGCGACAGTTCTTCCCGGCCGTCACCACCTTCAGCTACTCGCCGGAGGTGAAAACCCGCCTAGTACTGAAGGCTTACGACGTGATCCACAAGGGCCGGTTGGAGTTCGACGCCGGTTGGACTGACATGGCCCAGTCGCTCATGGCAATCCGCAAGACCATCACCGCCGGCGGGCGCCAGTTCACCTACACCGCCGGCCGCAACGACAACACCGGCCACGCCGACCTGGCCTGGGCGCTCTTCCACGCATTGCACAACGAACCGCTCGAAGGGCAGACCGCTGCCAATACCGGGCGAATGGAGATTTTCACATGACTGAACAACTCGCCAGCCAGGAACTACTGCCGGCTACGCTCGATGCCACCAACGCGGGTACACAGGTGTTCAGCTTTGGGGAGCCGACGCCGGTGCTGGGTGGTCGCGAGGTGTTCGATTACCTGGAGTGCTGGTTCAACGGCCGGTGGTATGAGCCGCCGTTGTCGCTCAATGGCCTGGCCCGGTCAGTAGGAGCGAGCGTGCATCTGCATTCGGGGTTGATGTTCAAGCGCAACCTGTTGAGCAAGACGTTTATCCCCCATCCAATGCTGTCCCGGGCGGCTTTCGAGCAGTTCGCCCTAGACTTTCTGTGCCTGGGCAACGCGTATCTGGAGAAACGCCGCTCGGTCCTGGGCGGTACGCGACAACTGGTGCCGTCATTGGCGAAGTACATGAGGGTTGGGCCAGAGGGGCAGTTTTACCAGGTGCAGGGCTGGAAGAACGAGCACGCGTTTGATCCGGGCAGCATCTTTCATCTGCGCGAGGCGGATTTGCACCAGGAGATTTACGGACTGCCGGAGTGGATCAGTGCATTGCAGTCGGCTTTGTTGAATGAGTCGGCGACGTTGTTTCGGCGTAAGTATTACGAGAACGGTAGTCACGCTGGTTTCATCCTGTACATGACCGACGCGGCGCAGACTGAGGCGGATATTGATGCGTTGCGTAAAGCGCTGAAGGACTCGAAGGGGCCGGGGAATTTTCGGAATCTGTTTGTCTATTCGCCGACCGGCAAGAAGGATGGGATTCAACTCATCCCCGTCAGCGAGGTGGCGGCTAAGGATGAATTCAACTCGATCAAGAATCAGACCCGTGACGATGTGCTGGCGAGCCTGCGCATTCCGCCACAGTTGATGGGTATCGTACCGCAGAACGCGGGTGGCTTCGGGTCGATCAGGGAGGCAACGCAGATCTATGCAGCCAACGAATTGGAGCCCATCCAAGCGCGGATGGCGCAAATAAATGATTGGCTTGGGGAAGAGGTAATTCGCTTTAATCCATACCAGTTAGCCCCCTCGGAGTAGAGGGCTAACTGAGTTAATATTTCTTTAGGGCTTCAATCCATAAGCTTGGATTCTTTACGTCGCTTTGCTTGAGTAGAAAATCGACTTCTGATGACCATTGAGTAATGTTATTTAAATGTTTTAATTTGGCTGTTGTGTCTAGTTCTGGTGCGGAAGATACATACATTTCAATGGCTGCCATTGTCTTATCGCTATCTAGCTTGCTCACATCGCAGCCCGGGTGCAGGTGCGCAGACAATGCGTTCATTCTTTGAACTAATGCTAAATATTCTGGATCATCAGCTTTTATCGGTGAAGGTAGTTTGTCCCTGTCCCTTCGTAGCTGCTGCTCAAGTGTATTCAGTTCTTCGGTCACAGGTTCTAATAATTTGCGGCCCAAATCAGCAATGACAATAGTTACCCATGGGCTCAATGCATGGGTAATTGTGCTTTTTTCACATTTCAAACTTGTAAGGTTGTCTCGAACCTGCTGCGCCAGACGGTAACTTTCTTCAAATGTGAAAGATCCTCCCCACCGGCCAACACGGGCGGCCAGAAGCGAAAGCGTATGGCCGGAGATCTCAGCTAATTGTTTTAATTCTTTTACAGCTTCACTGGCTTCGTGGATTTTATCATCTAATTTTCTTGTGGTGACTTCAAGGCTCATGCCTTTTAAAGATTCAAATCGTTCAATCGTTGCCGAGAAAAGAAAGACTAGTCCGGCCCCTAAGCCAGTGGTTGCTAATGCTACTTCGTTGGTGATGAGCTTAAAGCAACCTACAGCAATGCAAACAAGACCAGCAATTAGCAATATTATGTTTACGATTAAGGTTATTTTTTTTGATTGCATGATGCGTCCGTTTTTATCTTGGATTTCTAACAGCCTTCGTGCGGCTTTATTAGCTCTGCGCCTTGGTTTTTCACGCTTCCTACGTTTTTGCTAACGGCATACCATTCGAAATCCTCAGCAGGCCGGCAACATTGCTTTGCTATTTCGTTCGCACGACTTGGTTCAAGATCCTGCGTAAGCCATTCTCGTGCGTGCTCCGGAGACAGTACCAGTGGCCTACGATCATGGATATCAACCATTCCTTGGTCGCTGGCAGCGGTGATGATAACGAATCCATCACCATCTTGGTCATTAAGCCCAGGTTGAGCCTGTGCAAGTGCGCCGAAAAACATTGGCTTCTGGGTTTTCAGGCGGACGAAATAAGGCTGTTTTTTCTTCGGGTCGTTGGGATCCTTGACCCACTCATACCAGCCCTCGCTTGGAACCAGAGCACGTCCGTTCGGCCACAGCTGTTTGAAAAACTTCCCCGTCGTGACGGTTTCAACCCTCGCATTGATGGGATCGGGGCGTTTTCCCTTTGCCCAAAATGGCGACCAGCCCCACCTGACTGGGGTGATGTGAAGGCCGGCATCGCTGGTGTGCAGGATCTGTACGCGAGTGGTCGGGGCGATGTTGTACCGGTTGATCGGTATCGCATCGAAACCACTGAATAACGGGAGCTGTGGCCCTAGCTCCTCCATAAACACTGCCATCCCCTCGTACTGCACGAATCTCCCGCACATGGGTTGTCCCGCCTGTCAGATTTTTCCTATACAAAATTGACCGCCAACCTTGTACAAAGTTAACTGTATGTTCGTACAGTATTCTAGAGCGTGCGTCATGAGCTTTTCAATTTTAGGCCCTATTGCCGAGGGTGGCTTGAAGCTGCCCTTGTGTTCGTTTCGAGTGCCCGCCGGCTTTCCATCTCCGGCGGCGGACCACATCGAAGCGCACATCTCATTGGATGAGGTTCTGAACATTCGCGCCCCGCATGTGTACCTGGTGTCCATCGCGGGGGAGAGCATGCAAGGCGCTGGCATTTTTGAGGGCGACCTCGCCGTCGTGGACCGTGCTCTTGAGCCTGCGCACGGGCACATCGTCGTGGCGCTGCTGAATAACGAGCCCGTATGCAAGCGGCTCTGCATTCGTGGCAGGGAGGTGATTCTCCTGTCGGAGAACCCAAAGTATCCACCGAGGTACGTGCTCGAGGGAGACGAGCTGGTCATCTGGGGCGTCATCACGTGCAGCGTGCGCAGCCATGTCTAAACCCCAGCCAGTTTTCGCCCTGATCGACTGCAACAGCTTCTATGCCAGTTGCGAGCGCGTGTTTCGACCCGACCTGGCCCGCGTGCCCATCGTGGTGTTGAGCAACAACGACGGCTGCGTGATCGCCCGCAGTTACGACGCGAAGCCCTATGTGAAGATGGGCGAGCCGTATTTCCAGATTAAGCACAAACTGCATAAGCACGGCATCGTCCCGTTCTCCTCGAATTACGCGCTCTATGGGGACATGAGCGAGCGGGTCATGACACTCATTGAATCAATGGTGCCTGCCGTTGAGGTCTACAGCATCGACGAAGCCTTCGCCGACATGACCGGCATCGACGGGCGGGATGCCCTCGGGCGGAAGGTCCGCAGCCAGGTACTGCGCTGCACCGGCATTCCGGTCGGGGTAGGGATCGCCCATACCAAAACCCTGGCAAAGCTGGCAAACCACACCGCCAAACGGCTTCAGGTGGAAACCGGCGGCGTGGTCGATATCTGCGATCCATTCAAGCGTGACTGGGTTCTGCGCAACACCGACGTGTCCGAGGTCTGGGGCGTCGGTCGCAAGATGAAACTTCATTTGGACACTATGGGGATCAGGACCGCGATGGACCTGGCGAAGGCCGACCCGTGGACGCTACGCAAGAAGTTCAGCGTGGTTATCGAGAAGACAGCCCGGGAGCTGGCCGGCACGCCGTGCCTGGAGCTGGATGAGCCAGACCCGCCGAAGCAGGAGATCTGTTGTAGCCGGATGTTTGGTAAGCGGCTCACGGAATTGGCTCCCATCAAGGAGGCGGTAGCCACGTACATGATGCGGGCTTCGGAGAAACTCAGGGCACAGCAGTCGCTATGCAAGAAGATCCGCGTCAGCATCCGCACGGGCATGTTCAACCCGGAGGAGGCGAAGTATGCCAACGGCGTGTTGGTTGACCTGCCGTACCCCACCGACGACGTGCGGCTGCTCACCAAGGCAGCAGTGGATGCGCTCGACCGAGTGTTCCGGCCAGGCTTCAAGTACAGCAAGGCTGAGGTGCTGCTGATGAACCTCTGTCAGCAGGGGGAGTACACCGACGACCTGTTTGCTGCCTCTCAACCTGGCGACGCCACGAAGCTGATGGCGGTGCTGGATCAGATCAACGGGCGATGGGGTAGAGGGACACTCCGATCAGCCAGCGTGCCCGTCAACCCTGACTGGGGCATGCGTCGGGAGATGATGAGCCAGAGCTACACGACCAGGCTGGACCAGCTGTGGCAGGTGTCGTGTCGATGACCTGGTGACCCCATGAGCCGCCCGCCGAGGCGGCTTTTTTTCGCCCCGAAATGGTGCTCATTCGGCGGGCAGTGGCGTGCTTCAAACCTGGCGCGCGCCGTCGTCCCCCCACCTCGCCTGCGGGCTAAATAGGTCGTTTTTTCTGCGCACCTGCGTAGCACTCTCGACGGCGTAGGCTGGGGGCTTGCTTGGCGTTTAGAGGGAGCAGAAAACCTGCGGAATCCTGCGAAGGTGGAGGTTTTTGGCAACGCTCATAGCACGCCCACACAACTGAAGTCAGTAGATGCCTCGGGAAAAAGGTTAGTTTTTTTTTGAGGGGGGTGTTGTGACTTGGAAGGCCCGTGTTTGTTGGGCTTGAGACCTAACTTTGATGGGTTAGGTTAGGTTAGGTCAAGGGTTAGTAATCCGTAAGATGTTGTTTTTAAAGAAATTAATATATTGAATATTTAACGCTACTAAAGGTTAGGAAATAACCAGACCTAACCCAAAAGCTAACCTTGCCAACCGCTCGAAAAGCCATAACAAACAAGGCCTTCAAGGCGTTCTGAAAAAAACTAACCCTCCTAACCTCTTTCCCGTGGGTCAACATGAAAACGTGAAAGGTGCCTAGGGCGGGCTGCCTTGGAAGCCGCGTGCGGCATTGCGCAGTACTCAAGACCGTTGCGTTCACGCGCCCACACTACCCACACAGCGTCAGATATTTACGTTTACATGGGATGCTGGAATCGGGCGACGGGCATTAGCGATCAGTACCATGGCGCAACATCAAGCGTGCCTTCTGACTCGAACGATAAAGTCGCTGACCTGCACCCGTGTCAGGCAATTCAACTTCTCGAAGGTCTCCAGGTGCTGAACCATTGCTTCATGACTGCCAGGTTCTTTAGCGACCATGCGCCGCCAGGTGTTCTCCAGGATCAAGCGCGCCATTTGCGGGTTCTCAATCATCGTGGCATCGAAGGCCAGCGCGATGGCGGTGGCCAGCTCGCCCAGATCTGGGTCCTTGCGCTGCAGCGCCCTGAGCGCATTCATCTGCCGTGCGGTGATGGGTAGCGACACGTCTCTCGTCCTTAGCGCTCATGGTCAGCCATTATCAATGGGTAATGGTAGATCAGGCTCCCGAGGTCTGGTTTCCGCCAAGCGCAAAAAAGCCCGCCGGAGCGGGCCTTGATGTGGGGGCCATTGAACATAAACGGCGTCTCGCTCACTGTGTGCTATTGGCATTAAAGCTGATTCTAGAGGCAAACCAAACGCATACCAGTGAAGTGAATAACTCTAGAATTTCTTTAGGTTGGGTTGATTCCACGTACTCCGGCCCGCAGGCTTTCTTCAAGTATTGAGAGAGCGGAAGCAACTCCACACTACCTATTTTGAAGTCGATATTGTGACTGAGCTTATTCCGAAGGTTGTTCATATGCTTGATAGCGGGAATGGAGTGGTACTTCTCTGGATAACCATCTGTAGCAAGAAGCGAGACTTTCTGCCCAAACGACTGCCTAGAGGAATCCCAGTCCAGCTTGGGGTATTGTGACTTCAGATACTCATCAAGGTAGTGCTCAATGATGAGATGGCAGGACAAAAAATAACCGATTAACTCGTAATTCAAGTTATCGAGGCGCTGCCAAGTGAGTTTGCCATCGCGGGTTTCACCGACTAGAGGAGGAAGGCTCATGTTGTTCATAGAAGGACTCAATTTTTGATTCTGCGGCCGGCATCGCTTGGTGCGGGGCCGTTGGGGGAATTGGACATCATGGACTCCGGAGACGCCCTATCAAACTGGCTGCATTGGCGTAAATTTATTTATGGGCGATCCTGCTTCTTCAGCTTGGCTAAGCCTTGTTTAATGTGGCCTGCATTCTCACCAAGCGTTTGAAGGGCGCCACGGACGTTTCTACCAGTCGTCAATTCGCCATGCTCTTCTGTCCATAACACCACCTCCATTAATGCCGCCTCTAACGCCAGTTGGTTCTCATACATCCTTTCCAGCACATCCGCTAGTGAGTATTCGCTCGCCATCAATATCGCCCTGGTTCCTAAAGCCTGAAGCATAGCAGCGGATATTCGCGGAGCCGATACGTGCGAAGAGCTACCGTCCTTTGCAGGGGAGTGGTACAGAAGTGGTACGGGGCTTTTTATGGTTCGCTACAGGGTACGTATATAAAGGCCTGTAGAGTTAGTAGTTCCAATCCATCATGGGTGCAACGGAAAATCGACGGGACAGCGGGGCGGTTTGTTGGGGCATTGGGGGCATCTGGATCAGCGAGGCGGTGGCCGGCAGTTTATCAGGGATGAGGCGCCTGGCGCAGAGATGTCGTTCCGGGCGGGACGCGACCTTCAAGGGGGTTACCTTTATACGGTTCTGTTACCTCACGGCTGGATCATCTGGCCTATGCATTTCTCAAAAACCTGCTCCATCGGCTCCATCACGCAGTTATAGGCCGCAATGTTCGCGAAAATCCATTCCGTCTTCTCAATACCCCACCAACTGATTTCAAACCCTGCATTCATGATCAGGTGTTCAAAAAGAATGCGCTGGGCGCGGCCGTTTCCTTCGCGGAAGGGGTGGACGACGTTGATATCGGAATAGGCCTCGGAAACGGCAACGATCAGCTCGGCCCGGCTCATTTCCTCGAACCAGTTGGCCGCCGCCATATTTGCGAAGATCTTGCTGGCCTCTGCCTCCATGTATTGAGGTTGGCAAAAGCGTGTGTCTTGTTTGGCCATTCCGACGGTCCGCAGTTCTCCGGCCCATTCATACAAGTCCGAGAACAGTTGCCGATGGATGTCCTGCAAGTAAGTCAGGCTGTAAGGGGGCGGGTTGAATTCAACGCTAGCCGCGGCGATGGCCGACAGTTGTTGTTCGGCTTCGCTTAACGTGGGTTCGTCGCGGATATCGAGTTTGTTGCGAAGGACTGTGGAGCTGGGATAGCAATAGGCGTCTTCGCCGACTCCATATTTGTCGGGCATCAGGTTCTGGGCTGGGTGAAGGTCTTCAGGACTTCTTCGCGGGTCGGCAATTTTCGTTCGCCGTCGGCAAAGGTGACTTTGAAGCCTTCCAGGCGCAGGCTGGCTGCATAATTGGATCGACGGGTTCTGGCCGCGTAGGCCTTTTTGGTTTCAAGGCTGATAGTACCCATGGGGCTGAACCTTAAATCGCGTGATTGGGCGGATTATAGCCCATCTGACCTCATCGGTCCGTACGCCGAATTGACCAATGGTGCTTGCATCGCGCGGCGGCACAAAATACTGTGTGCATATACAGTATAAGGATCCGCTTCCATGCAGCTCATCGCCAAGCTCGGCATTCTAGCCGACGCCGCCAAGTATGACGCTTCCTGCGCCAGCAGTGGCGCGCCCAAGCGCAGTTCCCGGGGGCGTGACGGGCTCGGTGCTACGGACGGCATGGGCATCTGCCACAGCTACACGCCCGATGGGCGCTGCGTCTCGTTGCTTAAGGTATTGTTGACCAATTTCTGTCTGTACGATTGCCAGTATTGCGTCAACCGCCGTTCGAGCAATGTGCCGAGGGCGCGCTTCACACCGGAAGAGGTGGTGCGGCTGACCTTGGATTTCTACCGACGCAACTGCATCAGTGGCTTGTTCCTGAGCTCTGGCATCATTCGTTCAGCCGATTACACCATGGAGCAATTGGTACGGGTGGCGCGTTTGCTGCGCGAAGAACACCAGTTCCGTGGTTATATCCATCTCAAGACCATTCCGGATGCGGATCCGCTGCTGATCGAGGAGGCGGGGCGGCTGGCTGATCGCTTGAGCGTGAATATCGAATTGTCTTCCGAGGCCAGTCTCAAGCGTCTTGCGCCGGAAAAACAGTTGATGACGATCCGTCAGGCGATGGGCACCATCCAGTTGGGACAACAGGCCATCGCCGGCGAGCCACGGGCGCCTCGATTCGCTCCGGCCGGGCAGAGCACCCAGGTGATCGTCGGGGCTGATACCACCGACGACCACGCCATCCTGAGCAACGCCGAGTCGCTCTACCAGGGGTATGGCCTGCGGCGGGTCTACTACTCGGCATTCAGTCCCATTCCCGACAGCCCCGCCAGCGTGCCATTGGCGGCGCCGCCGTTATTGCGCGAGCACCGCTTGTACCAGGCCGATTTCCTCATGCGCGGCTACGGCTACAAAGCAGGTGAGCTCCTGAAGGGAACCGGCAACCTGGACCTGGACATCGATCCCAAGCTGGCCTGGGCGCTGGCCAATCGTGAGGTGTTCCCACTGGACGTGAACCGCGCCGAACCTGCATTGCTGGCGCGGATTCCGGGGATCGGCCTGCGCAGCGTGCAACGCCTGGTGGCCCTGCGCAGGGAGCGGCGGGTCCGCTATGACGATCTGGTGCAGCTGCGTTGCGTACTGGAAAAGGCCCGGCCGTTCATTGTGACCAGCGACTATCGACCCGCCGACGCCCAGATGCGCAGCGGCCTGCTCAGGGCACGGTTGCGCGAACCCCAGCGGCCCCAGCAGATGGGGTTGTGGGGGTGATCGCACTGGATTGTAACGACCATTTCCCTACCTGGCGCGACCAGGCGCGGACGTTGCTGGGGCATGGCATCGACCCCGGTGATGTGACCTGGGCCCAAGGCCCCATGACCGACCTGCTGGCGGTGCCGACGCCATTGCCCCAAGGCCCGGGGCCGTTCCGCACGCGGGTCCCGGCAACGTTGCTGGCGCAGCTTGAACAGGCCGGCCGTTACCAGGGCGAGCAGCGCTGGAGCCTGTTGTACGAAGTACTCTGGCGCGTAGCCCATGGCGATCGCACCGCCATGCTCGCTGGCGACCGCCTGGGCAGTGAGCTGCAGCGTCGCATCAAGCAAGTCAGTCGCGAGGCCCACCACCTGCATGCCTTCGTGCGGTTCATTCCCTTGCCCCCGGAAGTCGCCGAGCACTTGGAACTGGACCTGGTGTCCTTTCATGAACCGGCCCATGACATCCTCGAAAGCGCGAGTGGCCATTTTGCCGAGCGATTGGGCAAGCAACGCTGGCTGATCGCAACGCCTCGCGACGGCATCCGGTTCGATGGTCAATCGCTGGACTATCAGCGCCAATGCCCTGAACAGTGGCGGCAGTGGGCACGCCACGCCGAAGACCCCGGCGCCGAGCTGTGGCGCACCTATTACACACACATCTTCAACCCGGCGCGGCTCAACCCCCAGGCGCTGCGCCAGCACATGCCCGGAAGGTTCTGGCAGCACTTGCCGGAGGGGGACTTGATTCCTCGGTTGGTGGGGCAAGCGCGGCAGGGTAAACAGCGCGATGGGCAGGCGTTGGAGGTGGGGGAGAAGGTGGGTAAGCGGATCGCTGCGGGGGCGGTGGGCGCGAGGCGCTGACGGTGGTAGTTGCCTCGCTCGCTGGTCAGTAGAGCTTCTAGGCTTATAGCGATGCCTTAGCTTTGCGGGGTTTGGCTCCGGGCCGACTTGTCCTAAGGGAAGCGGTGGCCTTAACGGGTTGCCTGGCTCTGCTCGCAGACGTGTGACTCCAACGAACTAGGCGGCAAGTCAAAGGCACGACCGTTGAGCGCCTGCGGTTGGTGGCACATTGATACCTTGGTATGCTTTGAGCCTGTTTACCCATCAAGTTGGCGCGTTGTGACTACCGAGCGAGTTTCCCAATTAGAGCAAGCCCTCATGGCCGTGATTGCTGCTGCGGGGAAAATGGGGCTCAGTAGCGAAGTACTGTGTGCGCAAGCGGTGGGCGGGCTGATGTCTGACCGCTACTGGATCTGGGCAGACGCCCAATTCGCGCAAGGGGCGGCAGACGAGATCGACAGCGCCCTGAGCAAGCTTGTCGCGGGAAATGCTGTGCAGTCGATATCGCCATTGATTGAGGGCGCGTCTGACGTCGTCATCACGCCAACCACTCCCATCATCGGCTGATCGGTTCCATCCGGTACAAAATGGGCGACCCTTGCGGTCGCCCATTTGCGTTACAGCCCCAGCCCTTCTTCCACCAGTGAGAGCAGCGCGTCTTCGTCCAAGGCCTGCGGCTCGGGTTGTGGCTGGTCGCTCGAACGCGGCGCCTGTAAATGCCACAGCGATTCTCCATGCGCGCCGACGGTTCGAACCAAGCAGCGCTGTTGCCCCTTCATATGGATTTCGATGCAGCCCTCTCCCTGGGAGGAGAAGCGAGCAATCGGATCGAGTTCGATGCGCCGATGGTTGCCTTCGATCAGCAATTGGTCGATGGCGTAGTTGTACGTCGAGCCGCTGGAGTGGCTTTCGAATACATGTGTAGGGTTGCGCCGGATGTCCAGCCCAGCCTCGCACACCGGCGCCAGCCAGGTTTCGATCTGGCGATACAACTCGTAGACCTGGGCGGGCCAATGCTCGATCGCCAGGTCGGCACAATGATCCGTGTCCGCCAGGGTTCGCTGGGCAAGCCTTAACTTGGCGGCCAGCGCGTCTGCCTTACTCATGTCGATGGTCCCTTTCTTGATGATTGGGTTGAGCTTAGCTGAAGGGGTGGGCTATTCGTTTGCGCTGGGTCAGGTAGTTGTCAGTGAAGCATGGGCCTGTATTAAACCGCCAAGGCGTTGATTACATGTTCAGGATCGTTATGAATCGCCCGTAACAAAGCCTTGGCGGGGCCGGTTGGCTCACGTCGTCCTTGTTCCCAGTTGCGAAGTGTGCCCAGTTGGACGTCAATCAACGCCGCGAATCTGGCTTGGGTCAGCCCGGTGGCCTTGCGTATTTCTTTGACTTGCAATGCATTGACGATGAATTCTCGGGAAGGCTGGCGCTCCCCGCGGACGATTTCATCCATCTGCTGCACGCTTTCCATCAGCTCATCAAAAAATTTGCTCATGGTTATCTCCATTTCTCAACTATCGTTTTCAGCGCTTTGCGTTGATCGATGGTTAACTCTTGCTGCTCGTTTTTTGGGTAAATCATCAGTAATGCGATCCGCGAAGCTGAAGCGAAGTGGTAATAAATAACCCTCGCACCGCCCCGTTTACCGTGGCCTTTGGCTGCGACGCGGATTTTGCGGATGCCTCCGCTAGCCTCTATTACATCGCCAACTGTGGGATCACGAACCAGGACCCTTTGAAAAGCTGCAAAATCTTCCTCATCCATCAGTTCTTTGACCCGACGAGTAAAAATCGGGGTTTCAATAAACATCATCGCTAATGTACGCCAGTGGCTTACTTTGGAGCAATCCTATTGAACCACTTCCCCACGCGCACCCGATGAGTTGTAACCGAATCTTCTCGCACGAGTTCAATGCAAGTCAGTGCTGGGCCCGATACTCAGCCCTGGCCTGCGGCGAGGTCTGGCGGTCATTATCGCTGGAAGATTGATCAGTCATCTGCGGCAACGAAGCCACATGCACCGTGCGTGCAGGGATGGCGAAGCACACGCCGATCCTGGCGAATTCTTCCATCATGCCCAGATTGATGGCTTGCTGGATGTCCATGTAGACGTTGTAACTGGGGTCGAGCACGATGTACACGGTTTCGAATTCCAGGGCGCTTTCGCCAAAACCGCGAAAATGTGAGCGGTCGAAGCGGGTCTTTTCCTGGGCCTTGATCGTGCGCTCGACGATCACCGGCACTTGCTTGAGCTGCTCGGTGGTGCAGTCCTGGGGCAGGGCGAACTCGAAGACCACGCGCCGTTCCTGGAGCCGCTTGTAGTTCTGGATGGTGGTGCTGATCATCACCGCGTTGGCCATTACGATCTGTTCGCCGCCCAGGCTGCGGATCCGGGTGGTCTTGAGACCGACGTGTTCCACCGTACCGGCCAGGCTCCCGACGACGATGAAATCGCCGACTTCGAACGGTTTGTCCACGGCAATGGACAGCGAAGCGAACAGATCCCCGAGAATGTTTTGCACGGCCAGCGCCACTGCGATGCCGCCGACCCCGAGGCTGGCGATGAACGCGGTGATGTTCACGCCCAGATTGGAGAGCATCGCCAACAGCACGACCGCCCAGAGGAACACTTTCGCGCCCCAAAGGCTCAGGGTGGCGAGTGCGCTTTTCTGGTGGATTTCGCTGTGGCTATGGCGGGCGAAGTAGTGCAGCAATACCAGGGCGATGGCCCGGTTGGCCCATAACCCTACCTGCAGGGCCGCGACCACGAACCAAAGGCTGCTGACCCGCGCCAGCCAGCGCTCCGGCAAGTCGAGCACGCCGACGCCGATCAGGATCGAGGCCAGTAATAACAGGGTGTTGCTGGTGCTGGATAAGACTTCGACGGCGATGTGGCTGACGTAAGCGTTAGGTTTTTGTGCCCTGGCTTGCACGTTGCGCAGCAGGAAGCCGATGCCGGCCCTGGCGACGGTAAAACTTACCACCATCACGCCGAGCGCCAGCAGCCAGTTAGCGATAGAGATGCCAAGCAATTGGTTTTCGGTAAAAAACTGGAGGGTACTTGAGTCCATTGATCGTTACCTGCGTCAGGCAACAACGCTGCGAACGACGGTCTCGTATTCGTCCGGTGGCGTCATCGCCATTCGGGTTCGGGCGCTTGCCATTGTTGCGTAACGGTGTGGCAAGGCCATGAACCTGGTTAGGTCACGCAGCGACAGGGGTGTTCAATTTTATTGCCACCCCTGGCGTAACAGATGCACCGCCAGCCCGGCCAGACCGCAGGCCAGCAGCACCTGGATCACGCCGCGCTTGTAGCGAAACAGCGCAACGGCCGCCAGGAGGGCGATGATCGCCGACGGCCAGTCCGGCGCCGCGCCGAATCCGTTGGGCCAGAGCACGTGGTAGCCGAAGAAGCAGGCCAGGTTGAGGATGACGCCGACCACTGCCGCGGTAATCGCTGTCAGCGGCGCAGTGAATTTCAACTCGTTGTGGGTCGATTCCACCAGCGGGCCACCGGCCAGGATGAACAGGAAGGAAGGCAAAAAGGTGAACCAGGTCACCAGCATGGCCGCGACGGCGCCGGCGAGGAACGCCTGGTCGGCACCGAACACCTGCGCCACGTAGCCGCCAACGAAACCAACGAACGCCACCACCATGATCAGCGGTCCGGGCGTGGTTTCGCCCAGGGCCAGGCCGTCGATCATTTGCGTGGGCGTCAGCCAGCCGAAGTGCACCACCGCGCCCTGATACACGTAGGGCAAGACCGCGTAGGCGCCGCCGAATGTCAGCAGCGCGGCCTTGGTAAAGAACCAGGCCATCTGCGTCAGGGTGGCTTCCCAGCCAAACGCCAGGGTCAGCAGGCCCATCGGCACCATCCACAGCAGAGCGCCGACAATCACCAGGCGAGCGAGCCGCCAGGTGCTGAACCGGGCATGGGCCGGGGCGGGAGTGTCATCGTCGATCAATGCCGGGCCGAAGGTTCGTCGTGCGGCATCGTGGCCGCCCAGGCTGAACTTTTGCGGTGCCCAGCGTCCGCCCACGTAACCGATCACCGCAGCGCCCAGCACGATCAACGGGAAAGGTACGTTCAGGGCGAATATCGCGGTGAATGACGCGGCGGCGATTGCCCACAGCCAGCCGTTCTTGAGTGCACGCGAGCCTATGCGGTGGGCGGCATGCACCACGATGGCCGTCACGGCCGGCTTGATCCCGTAGAAAACACCCGCCACCACCGGCACTTCGCCAAAGGCGACGTACAGCCATGACAAGCCGATCAGAATGAATAGCGACGGCAGTACGAACAGTGCCCCGGCGATGACCCCGCCCCGGGTCCGATGCATCAGCCAGCCCAGGTAGGTCGCCAATTGCTGGGCTTCCGGCCCTGGCAGCAGCATGCAGTAGTTCAGAGCGTGCAGGAAGCGGCGCTCGGAGATCCAGCGGCGGCGCTCCACCAGTTCCTGGTGCATGATCGAAATCTGCCCGGCCGGTCCGCCAAAGCTGATAAAGCCCAACTTGAACCAGAACCAGAAGGCTGCGCGCAGACCGACGGCCGAGGGTCTGGCCAGAGAGGTATCGACGGTTTCGGGCGCTGAACTCATGGCTGGTTGGCACGCAGAGGTTGAAGGCGATCATACGTTAGGGGGCGTCGCTCGATTTAGATAGCCCCGGTGATGTTCGATGGTGAAAAAAATGCAGCGTTTCCCGGGGCCAAACACCGTCATCCGTGGCAAGGGAGCTTGCTCCCGCCGGGGTGCGAAGCAGCGCCCAGGGCGCTTTTTGCACAGAGGGCGACTGCTGCGCAGTCGAGCGGGAGCAAGCTCCCTCGCCACGGGTTTTTCAGCGATCTTGAAAGGTGTGGTTAATCAAAAAGGATCGAGGTTTTTTGGATCCATTTTGCCTCTTATCGGCTGCCCGATACGGGCAAATTGCCGCCCCTCCAGCGGTAGGCTAAGCTCTCGACTGTTGGCGGCTTTGAGCGAATTCGCTCATGTTTTTTGCCTCCCCAGGAACTCGCTTGCCTATCCCCATTCACGATCCGCTCCATCCCCCCGGCGGTGCCCTGAAACGCCTACCCCTGCTCAAGGCAGCGGTGACGTTTATCGCGGCGGTCTGCCTGTGCTTGTGTGGTTTGCTTTATTTGCAGTTGGAGCAGTCCCGGCGTCACGACCTGGAGTCGGCCCGCGTCGCGTCGGCCAACCTGACACGGGCCATGGCGCAACAGGCCCAGGACACTTTCCTGCAGGCCGACCTGGTTCTGGCCAGTCAGGCCGACTGGATCCAGGTCGACGGTTTCGCCCCGGCCTCCCGGCCACGCTTGCACCAGACTTTCGCTCGACGCGTGCAATCACTCGAACAGTTGCATGGTCTGTTTCTGTTCGACAAAAACGGCCACTGGGTCGTGACCTCCTTCGATAAATTGCAAAGGGGCCCGGGAGTAGCGGATCGGGAATACTTTCTTTTCCATCAGCAGAACGCCTCCCTGGTTGCCCATATCGGGCCGGCGATCCGCAGTCGGCAGAACGGCGAATGGATCATCCCGGTGTCCCGGCGTGTGAATGACCGGGACGGCAATTTCCAGGGCGTGCTGTTGGCCGGGATCAAGATGTCGTACTTCGACCGGTTCTTCAAAAGCTTCAGCCTGGATGATAAAGGCGAGATGGCCCTGGCCTTGTCCGACGGCACGCTGCTGGCGCGCCGGCCCTTTGATGAAGCGCGGATTGGCCGCCCGCTGGCCGAAGAACATCTCTTCAGGCATGACTTGCCAGGTGCCGTTTCCGGCGATGCGATCATCCGCTCCGCCGTCGACGGTGTCGTCCGGCTGTATAACCATCAGCATTTGCAGGCCTATCCGTTGGTGGTCACGGCAGCCATGTCCGAAGAAGCCATCCTGACGGGCTGGCATGACCGAGCCTTTCAATCCAGTCTCATCGTGGCGCTGGTGGTTCTGGGGATTTGTCTGTTTGGCTGGGTGTTCGCGCGCCAGGTGCGTAACAGCGAACGCATCGAGGCGGACCTGCGCAAGGCTCAGGAAGCGCTGGAGCTGATTGCCACCCATGACAGCCTGACCGGCCTGGCGAACCGCCGGCTGTTCGAGCGGGCCCTGGAGGTCGAGTTTGGTCGAGGCGCTCGCCAGCGCAGCCCGCTGAGCCTGATCATGCTCGATATCGATTGCTTCAAACGCTACAACGATACCTACGGGCATGTGGCCGGCGATCATTGCCTGGTGGAGTTGGCGAAGGTGCTCAGGGAGTGTTGCCATCGCAAGGCCGACCTGGCGGTGCGCTATGGCGGCGAGGAATTCGCGGTGTTGCTGCCCGACACCGACCTGCACGGAGCAATGGTGCTGGCCGAGCAGATCCGCCAGAAAGTCATCGCCAGACACGTTACCCATTCCGGTTCGCCGACCGGCTACGTCACAGTGAGCCTGGGCTGCTACGCCTTCGTCCCGTGCAACCTGGACAGCATCGAAGTGTTCATCCAGCGTGCCGACGCCGCCTTGTATCAGGCCAAGCACAGCGGCCGCAACAGGGTGGCGGCGTTTTACCTGGACGGTGGGCTCGACACGTTGCTGCGCTCGGATCGCTGAGTTCTTTGGAATCATCGGTAACTTGTCATAGTCAACTGCTCAGGACCCCAGGACAGGAGCAGGCTGAATGGACTCCGTTGTCGACCCCCTTTCAACCGTTGCGCGTCACACGCCGATTACCCGCCGCCTGGTGGCGGCATTCGGCGCAATGTTTCTACTGGGCCTGTTGGTAGCGGTGGCGGCGCTGTTCAACATCGCGCAAAAGCTCGACGAGGAGGACGTGCGCAAGACCCTCTTCTATACCGAGCGCGCCCTTGAGAATCGCATCACCGCCTCGAAGAATTACATCGCCAGCTACACCTATTGGACCACCGCTTACGAGCACCTCAATGGTGAAGTCGATGTGCAGTGGGCCTATGCCGAGCAGAACATGGGCAAGACCCTGTTCACCAAGGACGGCTACGAAGGTGTGTTTGTCATCGACCGCGAGCGCACCAAGTACGCCGTGGTGCTCGGGCAAAACGTCCAGGGCGACGCGGCGAGCTACATCGATACGCCGTTGCAGCCGCTGGTTGAGAAGCTGCAGGGCCAGGCCGACCTGACGCGGCCGGTGATCAGCTACACCCTGTTCAACGGCTGGCCGGCCATCGTCACCGCATCGGTGATCCTGCCTAATGACGAGCGTCCCCGGGTCGACGCCAAGGGCACCTCGGTCCTGCTGTTCGTCGACCAGCTGACGCCGACGAAACTGCGCAAACTGGGCAAAAGCTATGGCCTGACCGACCTGACCTTGAAGAGAGACACCGAGCTGGCGCCGGACCGCCCCGCCGTGCCCCTGGACAGTACGGGTTACAGCCTCGTGTCCCACTTGCAGCAGCCGGGGCATCAATTGCTCTGGTCGTTGCTACCGCCACTGGGCGGCGCGTTGCTGATCCTGGCGCTGCTGACCGCTTACTTCTTTCGCTATGCGCTGCGTACCGCTCGCCATGTGGATGCCAGTTACGACCGACTGCAACTGTCGACCCTGGCCCTGGAAGCCAGCGAGGAGCGTTTCCGCGCCGTGGCCGAGGCGGCGTCGGACTGGATCTGGGAAATCGACGGCGAGCAGCGCATCACTTATCTCTCGGGGCGCTTCAATACCGTCACTGGTTTTTCGGATCAACAATGGCTGGGACAGGACATCGAACAGTTGCTGTATTGCGATACGACGCCGATTGTCCATTGGCTAGGCAAACTGACCGAGGAGCAGAGCACGGGCAACCTGCGCTGCTCTTACCGCGACTATTCCGGACAATTGCGTTTCTGCCGGGTGTCGGCACGCCCGATCTACGACAAGGCAGCAGTGGTGGGCTATCGCGGTACCGCCAGTGACATCACCGATGAAGTGGCGGCCCATGCCCAGGTCCAGCATCTGTCACTGCACGATGCGCTGACCGGGCTGCCGAATCGCAACAAATTGGCGCGATACCTCGACGATGCGCTGGTAGCCAAGGAACACTCGGCGCCCTTGACGTTGCTGATGGTGGACCTGGACAACTTCAAGCCGATCAACGATTCCCTCGGGCATCCGGCGGGCGATGCGGTGCTGCTGGAGGTGGCCCAGCGCCTGCGCGACAGCACCCGCGAGCAGGACCTGGTGGCGCGCCTGGGCGGCGACGAGTTCGTGGTGGTGCTCAACGGAATGGACAGCACCACGGAGATCGACCGGTTCTGCGCACGGCTGATCGACAGCCTGCAGCAACCGATTCATTACGAAACCCATTCATTGCACATCGGTGCCAGCATCGGCATTGCGGTGAGCCGGCGCCAGGGTTACATCCCAGGCGAGTTGATCCGTTGCGCCGACATTGCGTTGTACCAGGCCAAGTCCGAGGGCAAGAAAACCTGGTGCTATTTCGCTTCGCAGATGAACGATCAGATCCAGCATCGCCGGCAACTGGAAAACGACCTGCGCCAGGCGGTAAAGAACAGGGAATTCGTCCTGCATTTCCAGCCGCGCTACACCGTCGATGGCAGCGAGATCGTCGCCGTCGAGGCTTTGGTGCGCTGGCAGCATCCGACCCAGGGCCTGCTGGGCCCCGACGCGTTTATTCCGTTGGCCGAGCAGACCGACCTGATCGTCCCGCTGTCCCATTGGGTGCTGCGCGAGGCTTGTGAAACCGCATTGACCTGGCCAGGGGAGCTGATGGTTTCGGTCAACTTGTCCCCGGCCCAGTTCCAACGCAGTGATGTGGTGGAAGACGTGCGCAAGGTGCTGATCGAAACCCGGTTCCCGGCGAGTCGGCTGGAATTGGAAATTACCGAAAACGTGATGCTCAACGACGTGGACGGGGCGCTCCAGGTCATGAATGACCTCAAGGAATTGGGCGTGCGCTTGAACATGGACGACTTCGGCACCGGTTATTCGTCCCTGGGGTATTTGCGCACCTATCCGTTCGATGGCATCAAGATCGACAAGCGCTTCATCGCATCGATGAGTAACAGCAGCAACGATCGCGCCGTGGTGCAGGCGATCATCAACCTGGGCAAGGCCATGGGCCTGACCGTCACTGCCGAAGGCGTGGAAACCCAGGCGCAGCTCGGTTCGTTGGGCTCGGACGAGTGCCATGAAGTGCAGGGCTATTTCCTCAGCCGGCCCATCGACAAACAAGCCTTCGCGCAGTTGCTGAACAGTGGGCGACCCTTGTTGAAGACCGCTTCCTGAATCGCCATTGCAACCACTGCGAGCGGTTGTCGGTCACAGCTAATGTCCTGGCATTTCGAGTTCTGGCCCATGAAAAAACTGCGCATCGCAACCTTCAATATCAACGGCATCCGGGCCCGGCTGCCGAACCTGTTGGAATGGCTGGAGCGCGAACAGCCGGACATTGTCTGTCTGCAGGAGCTCAAGGCAGCGGACAAGGATTTCCCGGCGGCGGAGCTGGAGTCGGTGGGCTACGGGTCGATCTGGCATGGTCAGGCGTCGTGGAACGGCGTCGCGATCCTGGCCCGGGACGCGCAACCGCTGGAAAGCCGCCGCGGCCTGCCGGGTGGCGAAGACGACAGCCACAGTCGCTACCTGGAAGCCGCGGTGCACGGCGTGCTGGTGGGGTGCCTGTACTTGCCCAACGGCAACCCGCAGCCCGGGCCCAAGTTCGACTACAAGCTGGCCTGGTTCGAGCGCCTGATCGACTATGCTAAGGATTTGCAGGCCAGCGATCATCCCGTGGTGCTGGCCGGCGACTACAACGTGGTGCCCACCGACATGGACATCTACAACCCGCGCTCGTGGCTCAAGGACGCGCTGTTGCAGCCTGAAAGCCGCGAGTGCTACCAGCGCTTGCTGGACCAGGGCTGGACCGATTCGCTGCGCCACCTGTATCCGGACGAGCGGATCTATACGTTCTGGGATTACTTCCGCCAGCATTGGCAGAAGAATTCCGGGCTGCGCATCGATCACCTGTTGCTCAACCCGGCGGCCAGTCCTTACCTGAGCGAGGCGGGCGTCGATGCCTGGGTCAGGAACCAGCCTCATCCCAGCGACCATGCGCCGACCTGGATCCGGCTGGCGTCGCGCAAACAGCGCTAAGGGCGCGCAGCGCCCAGCCATCATTGTCACTGCATGAGGAATGCCTTATACCTGCTCGACAGCAGTGCGCTTGGTTGCGCTGCGCCGATCAGGAAAGGATACCCTCATGAGCGATTCCAGACTGAGCGATACCGCCCGCTACCTGCAACGCCTGGGTTTCGACGCACCACCACCTCCGACCCTCGAAACGTTGCGCCAGCTTCAATGGCGACACACCGCCGAGTTTCCGTTTGAAACCCTCTCGACGCTGCTGGGCCAGCCGGTGCCTATCGACCT
The DNA here is from genome assembly GCF_052042015.1 of Pseudomonas sp. SMV71. NCBI lineage: Bacteria > Pseudomonadati > Pseudomonadota > Gammaproteobacteria > Pseudomonadales > Pseudomonadaceae > Pseudomonas > Pseudomonas sp. SMV71. Next base: position 119,511 of record NZ_JBKGGU010000010.1, read on the forward strand.
CGCATCGGTCGAGCGCAAAGTGTTGGAGCAGGGGCGTGGCGGCTATTGCTATGAACTCAACCAACTGTTCCTGGCGCTGTTGCTGGAGCTGGGTTTCGACGCCCGGGGCATCAGCGGGCGGGTGGTGATGAATGCGCCCGAAGGCGCCTGGCCAGCCCGGACCCACCGCCTCAGCCTGGTGACATTCGACGGCGTGCGCTACATCACCGATGTCGGCTTCGGTGGCATGGTGCCCACCGCGCCGCTGCTGCTGGACAACCGTGATAGCCAGCTCACTCCTCACGAGGCGTATCGCATCGACAGCCAGACGGACGGCTACCTGTTGCGCGCCAATGTCGCCGGTGAGTGGCGACAGATGTACCTGTTCGACCTGCAACGCCAAGAGGACATCGACTACATCGTCGGCAACTGGTACGTCAGCAGCCATCCCGAGTCGCCGTTCAAGGGCCGTTTGATGGTCGCCCGTACCGGTGACGGCCTGCGCAAGACGCTCAACGGCAACAGCTTTGCCGTGCATCGGATGGGGCAGGAGAGCGAGCGAAAGACAATCACTGAAGCGGACGCATTGATAGACCTGCTGGAGACCGAATTCGGCCTGCGCGTGCCGCCGCGTGAGCTGTTACGACCGGCGATGGAGCCTTTGCTGCCTGCGGCATGATGCTCGGTTCATGGCGTTCTGTGCAATAAGTTGTATACAACTCTATGGACATTTGTCCTGAGTTTTGAATACAGTGTGCGCATAACAAAAAACAGGGAAACCCCGAACCATGAAGATGCCCCATGTTTCACTCCCACGGCCCGAGGACGAAAACCTCGGCGTCGGCGCGAATATGGCTTACGGCCTGCAGCATGTGTTGACCATGTACGGTGGTATCGTCGCCGTGCCGTTGATCATCGGCCAGGCGGCCGGGCTGTCACCGGCGGACATCGGTCTGCTGATTGCGGCGTCATTGTTCGCGGGAGGCCTTGCGACGTTGTTGCAAACCCTTGGCCTGCCGTTTTTCGGCTGTCAGTTGCCCTTGGTCCAAGGCGTGTCGTTCTCGGGCGTTGCGACCATGGTGGCGATTGTCGGCACCGGAGGCGAGGGCGGTTTCCAGGCCATCCTCGGGGCGGTGGTCGCTGCATCCCTGATCGGTCTGCTGATTACCCCGGTATTCTCGCGGATCACCCGGTTCTTTCCACCCCTGGTCACTGGCATTGTGATCACCACCATTGGCTTGACCCTGATGCCGGTGGCCGCCCGCTGGGCGATGGGCGGTAACAGCCATGCCGCCGATTTCGGCAGCATGGCGAACATCGGCCTGGCGGCGGTTACCCTGGTGTTGGTGTTGTTGCTCAGCAAGTTGGGCAGTGCGACCATCTCCCGGCTGTCGATTCTGCTGGCGATGGTCATCGGCACGGTGATCGCGGTGTTCCTCGGCATGGCGGATTTCTCCTCGGTCAGCCAGGGCCCGATGTTCGGCTTCCCGACACCGTTCCACTTCGGCATGCCGACCTTCCACATCGCCGCGATCCTGTCGATGTGCATCGTGATCATGGTGACGTTGGTGGAGACCTCGGCCGATATCCTGGCCGTGGGCGAGATCATCGACACCAAGGTCGACTCCCGGCGCCTGGGCAACGGCCTGCGCGCCGACATGCTGTCGAGCATGATCGCGCCGATCTTCGGTTCCTTTACGCAAAGCGCCTTTGCCCAGAACGTCGGGCTGGTGGCCGTGACGGGGATCAAGAGTCGCTTCGTGGTGGCGACGGGCGGGGTGTTCCTGGTGGTGCTCGGCCTGCTGCCGTTCATGGGCCGGGTGATTGCCGCCGTCCCGACGTCGGTACTGGGCGGCGCCGGTATCGTGCTGTTCGGCACGGTGGCCGCCAGCGGTATCCGCACACTGTCGAAGGTCGATTATCGCAACAACGTGAACCTGATCATCGTCGCCACCTCCATCGGCTTCGGCATGATCCCCATCGCCGCGCCGAACTTCTACGATCATTTCCCGAGCTGGTTCGCGACCATTTTCCATTCGGGCATCAGTTCCTCGGCAATCATGGCAATCGCGCTGAATCTGGCGTTCAACCACTTCACCACCGGTAACTCCGACCAGCAATCGGTCTTTGTCGCCGGCACCGAGCGGGTGTTGCGCTACCAGGACCTGGCGGCGTTACGCGAAGGGGATTACTTCAGTGATGGCAAGCTGCACGATTGCGATGGCAATGAGATTCCGGTGGTGGCCGAGCCTCCCCACTCAGCGGCCGAGCATGCCCCGGTGCGGCTCAAAAGCAGCGAGCATGTCTAAACCTGTGGGAGCGAGCCGGCTCGCTCCCACAGGTATTTCCAAGTGCAGAATGAAAAACAGCCTGTGATCGAGGATCACAGGCTGTTTTTTTATGTCACATAAAAGGCGCGTTACCAGCGACCGTAATGACCGCGAGGCGGGCCGTAGTAGTAGCCCCGTGGCGGCCCGTAATACACCGGTGCCGGACGGTAGTAGATCGGTTGCTCCACGTACACCGGCTGCGGCTGGTAGTAGACCGGCGGTGGCTGTTGCACATAGACCGGCTGCGGCTGGACGTAGACCGGTTGTTGCTGCACGTACACCGGCCGATCACGGTTGATGATGGCTGAGCCGACGATGGCCGAACCGACGATAGCACCAAACACGGCGGGCCCCTCCCAACCACCTCGGCCATGGGCGCTAGCCTGGCCGGTGACCGCGAGTGCCCCCACGAGCAGGGCGATTAAGGGAAGTTTACGCTTCATGGCTTGTTCCTCGTTCCGGCCCCGGCGCCTGTGGTCTGTGACAGACCCGATGAGGGCCGCGGGGTTACTTGCTATGACCGCGATTTTCCCAGGATTTGCCACGCCGTTGGGTAAATATTGTGTAAGGTCTGTGGGGGCGGTGCTTCCGTCTGTCCGAAAGTGAACGCAAGGAACCAACATGCAAATCAATCCCAACAAAGACACGCAGCTGTGCATGTCACTCTCGGGGCGTCCCGGCAATTTCGGCCTGCGGTTTCATAATCACTTGTATGAGCAGATGGGTCTGAATTTCTACTACAAGGCCTTCAGCAGTCAGGACCTGCCAGGTGCTGTCCGAGGTATTCGCGCGCTGGGCATTCGCGGCTGCGGGGTCTCGATGCCGTTCAAGGAAGCCTGCATCGAACTGGTCGACGAGCTGGATCCTTCCGCCGCAGCCATCCAGTCCATCAACACCATCGTCAACACTGACGGCCATTTGAAGGCTTACAACACCGATTACATCGCTGTTGCCCAGTTGCTTGAGACTCACGCGGTGCCCCAGGACACAAGCTTTGCCCTGCGCGGCAGCGGCGGCATGGCCAAGGCCGTGGCCAGTGCTTTGCGCGATGGTGGCTACAAGAACGGCTTGATCGTGGCGCGCAACGAAACCACTGGACGAGCCCTGGCCAAGTCCCTGGGTTACGAATGGCAAGCCGAGTTGGGAGAGACGCGGCCCCGGATGCTGGTCAACGTCACGCCGATCGGCATGACCGGCGGGCCGGAGGCCGATCAGCTGGCGTTCTCCCCTGAAGCCATCGCTGCCGCCGAAACGGTGTTCGACGTGGTGGCGATCCCGCCGGAAACGCCGTTGATCGTGCGCGCCCGGGCCGAAGGCAAGCGAGTCATCACCGGGCTGGAAGTGATCGCGATCCAGGCCCTGGAGCAGTTCGTGCTGTACACCGGGGTGCGTCCAAGCCTGGAGCAGTTTGAAAAAGCCGTGGCGTTTGCCCGGCCCGCGTAGGCGCTATTCCAGTCGTGCCAGCCGCTCTTCCAATGCGGCAATCCGCGCTTCGAGCTCTTCGAAGCGCTCCAGCGAGACGCCGCCGGAATGGCGTTCGGTGGGATGCTGGCGGGCGGCGAGGATCGCTTCGATGTCCGCCGGGTCACCCATGGCGTGCACATAGCGGTCTTCACGCTGGCCGGCCTGGCGCGGCACCAGGAGCGCCAGGCCGCGGGCAATCAGTCGTTCAAGCTGGTGCACCACTTGTTCGGCATCCTCGAAGTCGTGCATCCGACCGCTACGGGTCAGCAGCTCATTGACCGTTTGCGGGCCGCGCAGGAACAGCAGGCCCATCAGGATCACCTGGGCCGGCACCAGCTCCAGAGCCTTGTCGAGCCGATGTTCCCAGCGGTCGGCGCGGCTGCCCATCACCAGCCGGGTAAAACCGCGACCTTCCAGCGCCCGCAGGCTCTGGCCGACCTGGCCCGGGTTGAGGTTCATCACCGGTTCGCGGCTGGTCTTCTGGTTGCAGGCCAGGACCAGGGCATTGAGGGTCAGCGGGTAGGTTTCGGGATTGGTCGCCTGTTTTTCGACCAGGGCGCCCAGGATGCGAATTTCCGTGCTATTGAGCCGTGGTTCTGCGGCCTGGCTTTGTTCTTCGATGGTCATCGCGCGTTCCCTATGCTGTGGAAGCCGCCTAGCCTAATCCTTGCGCAATAAAAGACAAGCTGCGTAACCCGCCGTGGCTATAATCGCCTCCGTTCGATTGTCCTTTCCTGTCACTTGCACGAGATTGCCATGACTATTTCCCTGTACGCTGCTTCCGTTCCGGTCTTCAAACAGATGCTCAACGCTATGAGCGACGTGCTGAACAAGGCCGAGTCCCACGCCACCGAGAAGAACATCGAGCCGAACGCTCTGCTGCAAGCGCGGCTGTACCCGGACATGTTCCCGCTGGTGCGCCAGGTGCAGATTGCCGTGGACTTCGCCAAGGGCGTTTCGGCGCGTCTGGCCGAGATCGAAGTGCCAAAGTATGACGACAGCGAAACCACTTTCGCCGACCTGCAAGCGCTGATCGCCAAGGTGCTGGCTTTCATCGAAGGCATCAGCCCGGCGCAGATCGATGGCAAGGAAGGTATCGAGATCGTCACCCGTCCGGGCACGCCGAAGGAAAAGCGCTTCACTGGCCAGAATTACTTGCTGACCTACGGCCTGCCGCAGTTCTTCTTCCACGTCACCACCACCTACGCGTTGCTGCGTCACAACGGTGTGGAAGTGGGCAAGCGGGACTACATGGGCGCGTTCTGATCACGCCGATGCAAAAAAGCCCGGGACGGTTTGCGCCGTTCCGGGCTTCTTTTTGTCTGATGCATTGTCGCTGAATGTACCGCCGCTATCGCGAGCAGGCTCGCTCCCACATGGGTTCCTGGTTGGTTCCAGGATTTGCTTCCACATAGATCCCCTGTGGGAGCGGGCTTGCTCGCGATGACGGCGTGTCAGGCAATGTGATTTTGTCTGGTCTATTGCTTTCGCGAGCAAGCCCGCTCCCACACTGTTTCCTGGGTAGTCTCAGGATTCGCATTCACCCTGGAACCCCTGTGGGAGCGAGCCTGCTCGCGATAGCGGCTGCGCATCCAGCGCAACGATCAAGCCGTACGCGCGAGCTTCTGCTCCTCACCCAAGCAAGCCGCCGCTGTGAACAGCACGTCGGTGGACGAATTCAAGGCAGTCTCCGCCGAGTCCTGCAATACGCCGATGATGAAACCCACCGCGACCACCTGCATGGCGATTTCGCTGGGGATGCCGAACAGGCTGCACGCCAGTGGAATCAGCAACAGCGAACCCCCGGCCACGCCGGAGGCACCGCAAGCGCAAATGGCTGCGACTACGCTCAGTAGCACGGCCGTCGGCACGTCCACCGCGATGCCCAGGGTGTGCACCGCCGCCAGGGCCAGCACGGTAATGGTGATGGCGGCGCCGGCCATGTTGATGGTCGCGCCCAGTGGGATCGATACCGAATAAGTGTCTTCGTGCAGGCCCAGGCGCTTGCTCAGTTCCAGGTTCACCGGGATGTTCGCCGCCGAACTGCGGGTGAAGAATGCCGTAATGCCGCTCTCGCGCAGGCAAGTGAACACCAGCGGGTAGGGGTTGCGACGCAGCTTCCAGAACACGATCAGCGGGTTGACCACCAGCGCGACGAACAGCATGCAGCCGATCAGCACCGTGAGCAGGTGCAGGTAGCCGAGCAGGGCGCCGAAGCCGGACGTGGCGAGGGTTGAAGCCACCAACCCGAAGATCCCCAAGGGGGCGAAGCTGATGACCAGCCGTACGATCACGGTCACACCCTCGGACAGATCCCCCAGCACCGAGCGCGTGGTCTGCCCTGCGTGACGAATGGCAATGCCCATGCCGATGGCCCAGGCCAGGATGCCGATGAAGTTACCGTCGATCAGTGCGCGCACCGGGTTATCCACCACGCTGAGCAACAGGCTTTGCAGCACCTCGCTGATGCCACCCGGGGCAGTGACGGCGACATCCTGGGAAGACAGCACCAGGCTGGAGGGAAACAGCGTGCTGGCCACGACCGCGACCACCGCTGCGGCGAAAGTACCCAGCAGATACAGGAACAGGATCGGCCGGATGTGGGTTTCCTGGCCGTGCTTGTGGTTGGCGATCGATGCCATCACCAGCACGAAGACCAGGATTGGCGCCACGGCCTTGAGCGCGGACACGAAGACCTTGCCGATGAACGCGGTGGACTTCGCCACCTCGGGCGCCAGCCAGGCCAGGGCAATGCCAATGACCAGGCCGATGACGATCTGCGTCACCAGGCCGGTGCGTTTAAGACGTTGAAGAAGAGAAGGGGATAAAGCGGTCATATCGGCATCTCGGGTTTTATTGTGTGCGACGGTCAACGGATCAGGGCAACAAGCGGGCAGGCCACATGAGGAGACCGAGAAGTACGGCGTTTGCAGGGCGCCGACTTTAACACAGCCCGGTAAAAGATCTGACGGACCTGTGACGATGGGTCACCCGGATGACTGCGCTTTTGTCCGGTGCAGGCATTCTGTTAGGCTGTGTCCCTCTCACTTATCTTCCGCCAGCGGGCCCCAGGGCTAGAACGCTGGTGTTGTCGTTTTGCTGGAGTTTGCATGTTGTTACCCATTTTCCTGTTGTCGGCTGCCGGCTTCACCGTGCTGACCACGGAATTCATCATCGTCGGCCTGCTGCCTTCCATCGCCCGTGACTTGCAAGTCAGCATCCCGCAGGCCGGGCTGTTGGTGACGTTGTTCGCGTTTACCGTGGCGGCGTTCGGACCATTCCTGACGGCTTTCTTCGCGCGCGTCGAGCGGCGCAAGTTGTTTATCAGTGTGCTGGTGATGTTCGGGCTCGCCAATCTGCTGGCGACATTCGCGCCCAACATCTGGGTGATGGCGGTCGCCCGGTTGGTACCCGCCCTTGGGCTGCCGGTGTTCTGGGCACTCGCCAGTGAAACGGCGGTGGACATCGTCGGGCCGGAATACGCCGGCCGTGCCATCGCCCGGATCGGCTTTGGCATCGTCTGCGCGACGGTATTCGGCATTCCGGTGGGCACGCTGATCTCCGATGCGTTCGGCTGGCGCAGCGCTTTCGCGATTCTGGCGATCATTGCGTTCGCCAAGGCGTTGCTGCTGTTCATTTACTTGCCGAAAACCAACCTGCATCAACAGCAGGTGAGTTTCCGTTCGCAATTCAATATTTTGCGCAGCCCGTTGATGCAAGGCCACGTGCTGTTATCGATCCTGGTGTTCAGCGGCATGTTCACCGCCTACACCTACCTGGCGGACATCCTCGAACGTCTCGCCGGATTCGACGGCACGCTGGTGGGCTGGTGCCTGATGGGCTTCGGCGCCGTGGGGCTGGTGGGCAATTCCCTGGGCGGCCGTGCGGTGGACCGGCATCCGCTGATTGCGTCGATGGTGTTCTGCCTGTTCATGATCGGCGGCATGGTGGCGCTGGTGCCGAGCATTCACTCGACCCTCGGGCTGGCGGCGGCGATGGGGGTCTGGGGCGTGACCCAGGCTGCGTTGTTTCTGGTCAGCCATGTGCGGTTGATGAAGGCGGCTCCCGAGGCCCCGGCGTTTGCCGCTTCGTTGAACATTGCCGGTGCCAACCTGGGGATCGGCCTGGGAGCGATGGTCGGTGGCCGGGTGATCGATACCCTGGGCCTTGGTAGCGTCGGTTTCGCTGCCGCGGGGTTTATCCTGGTGTCGATCCTGCTGGCGCTGTTGCTGATGACCTTCAAGCCTCGCGCAAGCTGTGTCGAGGGCTAGGCGCTGAACAGTTCGCGACGCGCCCCTTCGGCAATTGCCACGATGCCTGGATGGCTGACCTTGCGTTCTACCGAGATGGCATAGAAAGACTCGCGTACGGCGTCGGTCTGCCCGATCACCTCGACGCCGTACTGGCGCGTCACCTCTTCGGCGATCACGCTCGGGCCAATGAAGATCCCGCTGCCTGACTGACCGAACGCCTGCATCAAGGCACTGTCGTCGAATTCACCGACGATACGGGGTTGGATCTGCTGCTCGGCGAACCAGCGTTGCAGGCGGCTGCCCACGACTGTTTCAGGCCCGGGGACCAACAGTGGCGCATCGTTGAGACCACGAGGGAAGCCTTGCCCATAGCGGTTGGCCAGCGCACCGGTGGCAAAAAAGCTGATCCCGCATTCTCCCAGCTTCTGGCTGTAGCCCTTGATGTCCAGGTGGGTTGGCATCGGGCTGTCGGAAATCACCAGGTCCAGACGCTGGATCGCCAGGTCCGCCAGCAACCGTTCCAGTTTGTCCTCGCGACAGGTGATGCGCAGCGGTTCGCTCAACTCCATGGTCGGCGCCAGCAGCCGATAGACGATGGACTTGGGCACCACGTCCGCCACGCCTACCCGGAACAGCGTCTGCTGTTCGTTGGGCTGGGCCCGCAGCATCAACTCCAGCTCGCCGCCCAGCTGGAACATGTGCTCGGCGTAGGGCAGCGTCTGACGGCCGGCCTCGGTCAGCTCCAACTGCCGCCCGACGCGACGAAACAGTTTGATGTTATAGGTCTGTTCGAACAGCGAAATCTGTCCGCTGATGGTTTGGGGTGTCAGGTTTAGTTGCTCGCAGGCTCGCACGATGCTGCCCGTCTTCGCCACCACCCAGAAATAATGCAATTGCCGGTAATTGAGCATGAGGTCACGTCAGTTCGTAAAAGCCGAAGTATAACCGCCAAAAATACGAATTTTCCTGAAGTATTCTCCTCCCTAGAATGCCTGCCACTGATGGGCCATCTTCCGTGCCCCTCTAACTCGCGTTGAGAGGTAGCTTTTTCATGACCTATAAATCTTTAGGACTGGCCGCTTTGCTGGCCACGGCTTCAATGACCTTGGCAAGCTGCGACCAAGCGGAAAAAAGTGCCCAGCAACTGATGGGGCAGGCGGCCGAAACCGCCAAACAAGCCATCGATGACACTCATAAAGCAGCGGAACAGGCCCTCAGCGAAGCCACGGGCGGGCTGATCAAGCCCGAGAAAAAGCCGGCTGACGAAGCCGACGAATCCGAGCCCTCCACCCAGACTCTCTAACGCATTACATCTGTCAGGACTGACCCATGGATTATCTTTTACAGCTCGCCGCCAGCCCCACCGCGTGGATTGCCCTGGCTACTCTGGTCGTCATGGAAATCGTGCTCGGCATCGATAACCTGATCTTCATCTCGATCCTGACCAACAAATTGCCCGAACAGCATCGCGCCAAGGCGCGGCGGATCGGTATCGGTATGGCATTGATCCTGCGTCTGGGTTTGTTGAGCACCATTGCCTTCATCGTGCAGTTGACCGAGCCTGTGATCGATATCCTGGGCCAGGCGTTCTCCTGGAAGGACATGATCCTGATCGCCGGCGGCCTGTTCCTGCTGTGGAAAGCCACCACGGAAATCCATCACAGCATGGACCCTGCGCCGAATGATCCGAAAACCGCCACCTCTGGCGTGTCCTTGGGCTTTGCCGCCGCCATCGGCCAGATCCTGATGCTCGACCTGGTGTTTTCCATCGACAGCATCATCACCGCCGTCGGCATGACCGAGCATTTGCCGATCATGATCATCGCCGTGGTGGTGTCGGTTATGGTAATGCTGCTGGCCGCCGAACCGTTGGCCAAGTTCATCAACGATAACCCGACGGTGGTCATGTTGGCCCTGGGCTTCCTGATCATGATCGGCATGACGCTGATTGCCGAAGGTTTTGGTGCCCATGTGCCTAAAGGCTACATCTATGCGGCCATGGCGTTCTCGGCGGCAATCGAAGTGCTGAACATGCTGTCGCGCCGTGCGAAGCAGAAGGCGCTGTCTGACAACGCTTGATTCGAGGCAGACAGAAGCCGCCCGGGTCGATGCCCGGGCGGTTTTTTTTTGAGAAATAAAGAGTTCTGGGTCAGTGCGCGGCGACGTGGCGCCGGGCGGTTTTCACGGTTTTATTCGATCCGACGGATGGCGCGTGATGATGGCGCCGGGCAATCCGCAGCACACCCCACAGCATGGCGGTCGCTACACTCAGCCAGCCGAATATCAGCATCAGGATTGTCGAGGTCAGGCTCATCTGTGCCTCCTTTTTATCCCGGTTCGGGACAACGCACTCAGTACAATGGACAGTCTAGCCGCTCCAGTGTTGCAGGTAGTCGTTCGCCTGCATCAACAGCGGACCGCTTTGTTCTATTAAAGCCCTGGGACTGTTGTTTAAGGCTATACCCGAGCCGGTGAGCGTCTTATGATCGACCCCCCAAGCCTGGCTCGGATGTCAGGTGCCTGTACAAGAGAGTCATCATGTTGCCGGGAATTTCCTCTTTTCGATCACTGGTACTGGCGACGACCTGTCTCGCGGCCCTGGCGGGTTGCGCGGGCAGCGTGTCGCCGCAGATCCAGCGCCTGCCCGAACGGGTGGAACTCAACAGCGTGCCTTTCTATCGAGGCGAGATGTACCAGGGTGCCCCGCAATCACTGGCCGCCTTGCTGACCTTGCAAGGCACGGTGATTACGCCGGGGTTGCTGGAGAAATCATTGCACCTGCCGGGCGGCGAAGCGGATCTGCAACGCACCATGCAAACCGTTGCGCGCGATTACGGGTTGGTGGTGTATCCCCTCGACAACAAATTACCGGCGCTGCTTGAGCAGGTTGCAGCCGGTTATCCCGTCCTCGTGCGCTATATCGACGGTTCGGCATTCTGGGCAGAGCCGCGGTATGGGATCGTTGCCGGCTACAACCGTCAGAAGCAGACGGTGTTGCTGCGTTCGGGCATGAATCGCCGTCAATTGCTGAGCTTTGCTGCATTCGAGTCAGCCTTCACCAGCGCAGGTGGCTGGGCGGTATTGCTCCAGCGCCCCACGCAACTTCCGGCCAATGTCGACTCACAGCGCTGGTTGAAAGCTGCCCAGGATCTGGCCGGGGCAGGGCAGGAACAAGCAGCTGCGCGGGCGACTCATGCATTGGGTGCGGCCCATTGATGCTGCGCCCCCGTTCGTCACTTGTCGGGCACGAGTCACCACGGCCGAGGCTCTGACGATCAGGGCCTGGCGTTTCCAGGTCGTGATTCGAGGAGGCAAGCATGGCACAGTCCGATACACCCAAGGGTCCACACTCTTCCGAGCATTCTTCCGGCGATGATCTGGGGTTCGATCCGGACTCGCCGGATCTCGATGATCCACAGGTCGATCCGGTAGGCCCGGCCAAGGCGCCGTTGGATGAGAAAGAAGAGCGGGAGAAATCCAAGGCCCATGATCCGCTTGGCGACCTGAAGCCTTGATCCCGAAAAAAGCCCGACGGGTCGTCTCACTTTTCGTTGAGGGACGCTGAACCTGTGGCGAGGGAGTTTGCTCCCGCCTGAGTGCGAAGCGCTCAAATAATGGGTATGCTGCGCAGCCCAGCGGGAGCAAGCTCCCTCGCCACGGGTTATCTATGTTCCCTAATGACCACGACGGGTTATTTGGAAGCTTCCACCACACCGCTCTGGCGGCTCTTGAGATTCTTTGCCGCCTTGTATTGAAGGGCCACTGCCGGAACGCTGGCACTCTTACCGGTTTCGACCCAGCTTCGAATCCGGCTGGCGTCGGCGAAATGGGTGTACTTGCCGAAAGCATCGAGGATGACCAATGCCATCGGCCGATTGTTCATTTTGGTCACCAGCACCAGGCAGTGGCCGGCTTCGTTCGTGAAACCGGTCTTGGTCAGCTGGATATCCCAGTTGGCCTTGTGCACCAGGTGGTCGGTGTTACGAAAACCCAGGCTGTAGACAGGCTTGCGGAACGTGACAGTCTTTTCCTTGGTGGTACTCAATTCACTCAACAACGGATATTTGCGCGCGGCGATCAGCAGTTTGGTCAGGTCGCGGGCGGTGGAGACGTTGTGAATCGACAGGCCGGTGGGCTCGACGTAGTGGGTGCTGGTCATGCCCAGGGCTTTTGCCTTGGCGTTCATAGCCGCGATGAACGCCGCGTAGCCGCCCGGGTAGTGATGGGCCAAGCTGGCGGCTGCGCGGTTTTCCGATGACATCAGGGCAATCAGCAACACGTCCCGGCGCGACAGTTCGCTGTTGAGCTTGACCCGGGAAAACACGCCTTTCATTTCGGGCGTGTTGGCGATGGTCATGGATATGTACTCATCCAGGTTCTGCTTGGCGTCCAGTACTACCAGGCCCGTCATCAGCTTGGTCACCGAAGCGATCGGCACTACCACATCCGGATTGCTTGAATAGACAACCTTGTCCGTCTGCAGGTCGAGCAGGATCGCGCTGCCCGAGGCAACTTGCAGCTTTGATGTGTCTCTTGGGGGCGCGATGGTTTCCTGAGCGTTGATATTCTGCGTGATGAAGGTACCTGTGAAAGCGAAAAACAGGCTGAGGATCGAAAGACGGATTTTCACGCGAGTGCACTCGGATAGAGTTGAAGGTGCCGTTGAGCAACGACTTTAAAAAACGTCGCATTCTAGGAGTATGGGCGACAACAGTGCTACCCGCCTGTACCGCCGGGGCGGCTGAATAAATAAAGTTTAATGCGGGGAATACCTGGCGCCCGAAACAACGGTGGGAGCGAGGCTGCTCGCGATAACGGTGTGTCAGCCAACATAGACGTTGGCTGGACCCAAGCTATCGCGAGCAGGCTCGCTCCCACAGGGCAAGAGACCAGGCTTCAAGGGCGGGTATCAGCTATGCAGTGTCTCTGCCGCATACAGCGTGTTTTCCAACAGGCAGGCACGGGTCATCGGGCCGACACCGCCGGGCACCGGAGTGATCCAGCCAGCGCGGGGCAGGGCGGTCTCGTACACCACGTCGCCGACCAGCTTGCCGTCATCCTGGCGGTTGATGCCCACGTCGATGACGATGGCGCCTTCTTTGATCCACTCGCCTTTCACCAGGCCAGGCTTGCCAGCGGCTACTACCACCAGGTCCGCACGACCGACATGGCCGGCCAGGTCTCTGGTAAAGCGGTGGGTCACGGTGACGGTGCAGCCGGCCAGCAGCAGTTCCATCGCCATCGGGCGGCCAACGATATTGGATGCACCCACCACCACGGCATCCAGACCGTAGAGGTCCACGCCGGTGCTTTCCAGCAGCGTCATGATGCCTTTGGGAGTGCAGGGGCGCAGCAACGGGATGCGCTGGGCCAGACGGCCGACGTTATAAGGATGGAAACCGTCGACGTCTTTGTCCGGGCGGATACGTTCCAGGAGCCTGGAGGCGTCAAGGTGTTCAGGCAGTGGCAATTGAAGCAGCACACCGTCGATGTTCGGGTCGTCGTTCAGGCGATCGATCAGATCGGCCAACGCTTGCTGAGTGGTTTCGGAAGGCAGGTCGTAGGCCTGGGAAAGGAAGCCGACCTCTTCACAGTCTTTACGCTTGTGCGAGACATAAACCTGAGAGGCAGGATCGCTGCCGACCAGGATCACCGCAAGGCCGGGCGTGCGCAGGCCTTGCTGGCGGCGCTCGGTGACTCGTTGGGCGATCTGCTGGCGCAGGCTGGCGGCGATCGATTTGCCGTCGATAAGTTGTGCAGTCATTGCGCGTGGTTAACCATCGAGAGGGGAAAAAAAGAGCACGCATTCTCGCATGCCAGGGCGTGAGGGCAAAGGCGCTTGGTCTGCAAATTCCCCTAACCCCTTTAATTAAATGAATTTTTTTTAAAAAAGAGTTGACGACCTATCAGGCCGTCTATAACATTCGTCGCACTTGTCGGGCGCAGCCTAGCACTGGTTAAGAAGGTTGAGCGGAGTTGGTTGTTTCAGCTCGGTGAAACTGAAAGCACTTAGTTTGTAATCGTCCAAGAATACAGATTAAAAAGGCGCCCGTAGCTCAGCTGGATAGAGCATCCGCCTTCTAAGCGGATGGTCGCAGGTTCGAGTCCTGCCGGGTGCGCCAATTAGGCAGCTTTGGCACAAGTAAGGCAACAAGGTAATATGGTGGGCGTAGCTCAGTTGGTAGAGCACGGGATTGTGACTCCCGTTGTCGTGGGTTCGATCCCCATCGTCCACCCCATATTCTAGAAAGGCGCCAGATTTAACAGTCTGGCGCCTTTGCTTTAAAAGCTTGCTACGCGGATGTGGTGGAATTGGTAGACACACTGGATTTAGGTTCCAGCGCCGCAAGGTGTGAGAGTTCGAGTCTCTCCGTCCGCACCATACAAGTCGCTATTTAAATAGCAGAAAACGGCGCAGTACCTGAAAAGGGCTGCGCCGTTTTTGTTTTCATGGTTTTTGTGCTTGATCGCCTGTTCTGATTGCGGAGGGGCGCGCAGCGGTCGGCTTCGGGTCATTGTGTTTCTTGATGATGCGCGGTACGCCGTCTGTCTCCTGATGGGGGCTTGGCGTTCTGTGCTCGGGGGGGCTGCGCCTCTATATATAGAAGCGTCGTCCCAGAGCCTCGGGCTGATCAGCTGTATTTGCAACTCGGGCAGGGCGGCTTCAATTGTCCTGTTTCTAAATTCGGCGCTTGTTTCCTGCGTGTTTTCAGTAGGGTGACTTCTTGAGTTTGACCTACTAGAATGCATGCCCTTGATTCTGGGGTCGGAAACGCCCGGCCAACGTCTGTGCAACGAGGAATATCCATGCAAGTTTCTGTTGAAAATACTTCTGCTCTTGAGCGCCGCATGAGCATCACCGTGCCGGCTGAGCGCATCGAGACTCAGGTCAACAAGCGTCTGCAGCAGACTGCCCAAAAGGCCAAAATCCCAGGTTTCCGCCCAGGCAAAGTGCCGATGAGCGTGATCCGTCAGCGTTACGAAGCTGATGCGCGTCAGGAAGCCGTGGGCGACGTTATCCAGTCTTCGTTCTACGAAGCGGTGGTCGAGCAGAAACTGAATCCGGCCGGCGCACCGTCCGTCGAGCCTAAAGTGCTGGAAAAAGGCAAGGACCTGGAATTCGTCGCTACGTTCGAAGTGTTCCCTGAGTTCACCGTTGCCGGTTTCGAGTCCATCGCCGTCGAGCGCCTGAGCGCTGACGTAACGGATGCCGACCTGGACAAGATGCTGGACATCCTGCGCAAGCAGAACACCCGTTTTGAAGTGGCCGATCGCGCTGCCCAGAACGAAGACCAGCTGAACATCGATTTCGTCGGCAAGGTCGACGGTGAAGTGTTCGCCGGCGGTTCCGCCAAGGCTACCCAGCTGGTGCTGGGCTCCGGCCGTATGATCCCGGGCTTCGAAGATGGTCTGGTCGGCGCCAAGGCCGGTGAAGAGCGCGTCCTGAACGTGACCTTCCCTGAGGATTACCAGAACCTGGACCTGGCCGGCAAAGCCGCCGAGTTCACCGTTACCGTCAACAGCGTTTCCGAGCCGAAACTGCCTGAGCTGAACGAAGAGTTCTTTGCCCAGTTCGGCATCAAGGAAACCGGTCTGGAAGGTTTCCGCGCCGAAGTTCGCAAGAACATGGAGCGTGAATTGCGCCAGGCCATCAAGTCCAAGGTCAAGAACCAGGTCATGGACGGTCTGCTGGCCTCCAACCCGATCGAAGTGCCGAAAGCTCTGCTGGACAACGAAGTCAACCGTCTGCGCGTGCAGGCCGTCCAGCAGTTCGGCGGCAACATCAAGCCGGACCAACTGCCTGCCGAACTGTTCGAAGAACAAGCCAAGCGCCGCGTCGTGCTGGGCCTGATCGTGGCCGAAGTGGTCAAGCAGTTCGAACTCAAGCCTGACGAAGCCCGCGTTCGCGAGCTGATCCAGGAAATGGCCTCGGCCTATCAGGAGCCTGAGCAAGTCGTGTCCTGGTACTACAAGAACGAGCAGCAACTGAACGAAGTCCGTTCGGTTGTGCTGGAAGAACAAGTTGTGGATACTGTTCTGCAGAAAGCTAGCGTGACCGATAAAGCGGTCTCTTACGAAGAAGCGGTCAAGCCGGTGGAAGCTCCACAAGCCGATTGATTGTTCTGCGGTAAGAAATACACACCATAAGCCAGCCTTCGCGCTGGCTTATGCGTATTCAAGACATAACTATTTGGGAGTGACTGCGAGACATGTCCCGCAATTCTTTTTATCAGCAGAGCTCTGACATCCAGGCCGCAGGCGGCCTGGTCCCGATGGTTATCGAGCAGTCCGCCCGCGGCGAACGTGCCTATGACATCTACTCGCGTCTGCTCAAGGAACGCGTCATCTTCCTGATCGGCCCCGTCGAAGACTACATGGCCAACCTGGTTGCGGCACAACTGCTGTTCCTTGAAGCGGAAAACCCGGACAAGGATATCCATCTGTACATCAACTCACCGGGCGGTTCGGTGACTGCGGGCATGTCGATCTACGACACCATGCAGTTCATCAAGCCGGACGTGTCCACCATCTGCATCGGCCAGGCCTGCAGCATGGGCGCGTTCCTGCTCGCCGGTGGCGCAGCGGGCAAGCGCCACTGCCTGCCGAACTCGCGGATGATGATTCACCAGCCATTGGGCGGGTTCCAGGGCCAGGCGTCGGACATCGACATCCATGCCAAGGAAATCCTGCACATCCGTTCGCGCCTGAACTCGCTGCTGGCCCAGCATACCGGCCAGAGCCTGGAAACCATTGAGCGTGACACCGAGCGTGACAACTTCATGAGCGCCGAGCGTGCAGCCGAATACGGCCTGATCGACTCCGTGATCAACAAGCGTCAAATGCCTGCCTAAGCCGCTCAAAATGCAGGTGGTTGGGATGACCGGCCGCCTGCGGGCTTGAAAAAGCCCGCAATTGCCTTCATCTTGTGTTGCAAGCCTATCGGATTTGGATCGATCGAATGACTGACACCCGCAACGGCGAGGACAACGGCAAACTGCTTTATTGCTCCTTCTGTGGCAAAAGCCAGCATGAAGTACGCAAATTGATTGCCGGCCCCTCGGTCTTCATTTGCGACGAGTGCGTCGACCTGTGCAATGACATCATCCGCGAGGAGGTGCAGGAAGCCCAGGCCGAAAGCAGCGCGCATAAGTTGCCTTCGCCCAAAGAAATCAGCGGCATCCTTGATCAATATGTAATTGGTCAGGAGCGTGCGAAAAAGGTACTGGCCGTAGCGGTTTACAACCACTACAAGCGCCTGAACCAGCGTGACAAAAAGAATGACGAGGTCGAACTCGGCAAGAGCAACATCTTGCTGATCGGCCCGACAGGCTCGGGTAAGACCTTGCTTGCCGAAACCCTGGCGCGCTTGCTGAACGTTCCGTTCACCATCGCCGACGCGACCACGCTGACCGAGGCCGGTTATGTGGGCGAGGACGTCGAGAACATCATTCAGAAGTTGCTGCAGAAGTGTGACTACGATGTGGAAAAAGCCCAGATGGGCATCGTCTACATCGACGAAATCGACAAGATTTCCCGCAAGTCCGACAACCCGTCCATCACCCGGGATGTTTCCGGCGAAGGCGTGCAACAGGCCTTGCTCAAGTTGATCGAAGGCACGGTTGCCTCCGTACCGCCCCAAGGTGGTCGCAAGCATCCGCAGCAGGAATTCCTGCAGGTCGACACCCGTAACATCCTGTTCATCTGCGGTGGGGCGTTCTCGGGCCTTGAAAAGGTCATTCAGAACCGTTCTACCCGCGGCGGCATCGGCTTCAACGCCGAGGTGCGCAGCAAGGAAGAGGGCAAGAAGGTCGGTGAATCCTTGCGTGAGGTCGAGCCGGACGATCTGGTCAAGTTCGGTCTGATCCCGGAATTCGTCGGTCGTCTGCCGGTTCTGGCAACGCTGGATGAGTTGGATGAAGCGGCGTTGATGCAGATTCTGACCGAGCCGAAGAATGCCCTGACCAAGCAGTACGCCAAGCTGTTCGAAATGGAAGGTGTGGACCTGGAGTTCCGTTCCGACGCGCTCAAGTCTGTCGCCAAGCGTGCCCTGGAGCGTAAGACCGGTGCCCGTGGGTTGCGCTCTATCCTCGAAGGCGTATTGCTCGACACGATGTATGAGATCCCCTCACAGTCGGATGTGAGTAAAGTCGTGATCGACGAAAGCGTTATCGAAGGCAAGTCCAAGCCGTTGTATCTGTATGAAAACAATGAGCAGCCTGCCAAGGCCGCGCCGGACGCCTAAGCGTCCTGCTGGCGGAACAAAGAAGGGGCCTTCGGGCCCCTTTTCTTTGAGTGCTGTTTTAGACGCGTCTTAGCGCTTGTTTTTTTTCAAGGCTGCCCCCATCTTGGTTTCAAGCTTACTTCCATCTGTTTCCGGCCCAAGGGCCGCCGTAGAGGCGAAATCATGAAGACAACCATCGAATTGCCTCTCCTGCCATTGCGCGATGTCGTTGTGTATCCGCACATGGTTATCCCGCTGTTCGTGGGGCGCGAGAAGTCTATCGAAGCCCTCGAGGCTGCGATGACGGGTGATAAGCAGATTCTTTTGCTGGCGCAGAGAAACCCTGCCGACGATGATCCCGGCGAGGACGCGCTTTATCGCGTAGGTACGATTGCAACGGTGCTGCAACTGCTCAAGCTGCCTGACGGCACCGTCAAGGTGCTGGTCGAAGGCGAGCAGCGTGGCACGGTCGAGCGTTTCAGTGAAGTGGACGGCCATTGCCGCGCTGAAGTGTCGCTGATCGAAGAAGTCGAAGCACCGGAGCGCGAGTCGGAGGTGTTTGTCCGCAGCCTGCTGTCGCAGTTCGAGCAATACGTGCAACTGGGCAAGAAGGTCCCTGCCGAAGTGCTGTCGTCGCTGAACAGCATCGACGAGCCGGGGAGGCTGGTCGACACGATGGCTGCCCACATGGCGCTCAAGATCGAGCAGAAGCAGGAAATCCTCGAAATCATTGATTTGTCGGCCCGTGTCGAACATGTGCTGGCCCTGCTCGACGGCGAAATAGACCTGCTGCAGGTCGAAAAGCGCATCCGTGGGCGCGTCAAGAAGCAGATGGAGCGCAGCCAGCGCGAGTACTACCTGAATGAGCAGATGAAGGCCATTCAGAAAGAGTTGGGCGATGGCGATGAAGGCCATAACGAAATCGAAGAGCTGAAAAAGCGCATCGATGCCGCCGGCCTGCCCAAGGATGCGTTGGCCAAGGCCCAGGCCGAGCTGAACAAGCTCAAGCAGATGTCACCGATGTCTGCCGAGGCCACTGTAGTGCGTTCCTACATCGACTGGCTGGTCCAGGTGCCGTGGAAAGCCCAGAGCAAGGTGCGCCTCGACCTGGCGCGCGCCGAAGACATCCTCGACGCCGACCACTACGGCCTGGAAGAGGTCAAGGAGCGCATCCTTGAATACCTCGCCGTGCAAAAGCGCGTGAAAAAGATTCGTGGCCCGGTGCTGTGCCTGGTCGGTCCTCCCGGGGTCGGCAAGACCTCCCTCGCGGAGTCGATTGCCCACGCCACCAATCGAAAATTCGTACGCATGGCCCTCGGTGGCGTGCGCGACGAAGCGGAAATCCGTGGTCACCGCCGGACATACATCGGTTCGATGCCAGGAAGATTGATTCAAAAAATGACAAAGGTCGGCGTGCGCAATCCGCTGTTCCTTTTGGATGAAATCGACAAGATGGGCAGCGACATGCGTGGCGATCCTGCCTCCGCGTTGCTGGAAGTGCTCGATCCTGAGCAGAATCACAACTTCAACGATCACTACCTTGAGGTCGATTACGACCTGTCGGACGTGATGTTCCTCTGCACCTCCAACTCCATGAATATCCCGCCGGCATTGCTGGACCGGATGGAGGTGATTCGTCTACCTGGCTACACCGAGGACGAGAAGATCAACATCGCGGAGAAGTACCTTTCGCCCAAGCAGGTCCAGGCCAACGGCCTGAAAAAGGGCGAGCTGGAATTCGACGAGGAAGCGATTCGCGACATCATCCGTTACTACACCCGCGAAGCCGGTGTGCGTGGCCTGGAACGCCAGATCGCCAAGGTTTGCCGCAAGGCCGTCAAGGAGCATGCACTGGAAAAACGCTTCTCGGTGAAGGTCACGGCAGACTCGCTGGAACACTTCCTGGGCGTGCGTAAATTCCGCTATGGCCTTGCCGAGCAGCAGGATCAGATCGGCCAGGTGACAGGCCTGGCATGGACCCAGGTCGGTGGTGAGTTGTTGACCATCGAAGCGGCTGTGGTACCGGGCAAAGGGCAGCTGATCAAGACCGGTTCCCTGGGGGATGTGATGGTCGAATCGATCACCGCCGCGCAAACCGTGGTGCGCAGCCGAGCTCGGAGCCTGGGGATTCCCCTGGACTTCCACGAGAAGCGCGACACGCATATCCATATGCCGGAAGGGGCGACGCCCAAGGACGGTCCGAGCGCCGGGGTAGGCATGTGCACCGCGTTGGTGTCGGCATTGACCGGTATTCCGGTGCGTGCCGATGTGGCCATGACGGGTGAAATCACTTTGCGCGGGCAGGTGTTGGCGATCGGTGGCCTCAAGGAAAAACTGCTGGCCGCCCACCGTGGTGGGATCAAGACAGTGATCATTCCCGAAGAGAATGTCCGCGATCTGAAGGAAATTCCTGACAACATCAAGCAGGATCTTCAGATCAAACCAGTTAAATGGATTGACGAGGTCCTGCAAATTGCGCTGCAATACGCGCCGGAGCCCTTGCCGGATGTGGCTCCGGAGATAGTCGCGAAGGACGAAAAGCGCGAGTCTGACTCTAAGGAAAGAATTAGCACGCATTAATACGCATTTGCCTGGGGGGCTTCCTTGACAGTTTTTTAGAGCCCTTGTTATAAAGCGGCTCTTAAGTGTCTGTAGGGCCATTCAGCACTCGTTTTAAGCTTTCACCAAAAAAACTTAGAATCATCTCAAATAGATATAAGGGGACTTAGAGTGAACAAGTCGGAACTGATTGATGCTATCGCTGCATCCGCTGATATCCCGAAAGCTGCTGCTGGCCGTGCGCTGGACGCTGTAATCGAATCCGTCACTGGCGCTCTGAAGGCTGGCGACTCCGTTGTTCTGGTAGGTTTCGGCACTTTTTCCGTGACTGATCGTCCAGCTCGTACCGGTCGCAACCCGCAGACTGGCAAGACGCTGCAGATCCCGGCTGCCAAGAAGCCAGGCTTCAAAGCTGGTAAAGCGCTGAAAGAAGCCGTTAACTAAGGTTTCGTTGAGTTTATCCGGGTCGGGTCATGCCTGGCCTGGCAGCGGAGCGGTAAACGACGCCAGGGCTTGCAGGTTCGAGCCCGGTCCGCTCCGCCAGTTACGAGAAGGCGCATCCTCGGATGCGCCTTTCTTCTATTCGGATTCTACCCACGCTCCACGGTTGCCTAATTTGAAGTTCAACCGTTTCTGGGGGACGCATGCTGCAGAATATCAGGGACAATTCACAAGGCTGGATTGCCAAAACCATCATCGGGGTCATCGTCGCATTAATGGCGTTGACCGGTTTCGATGCCATCTTTCAAGCCTCCAGGCACAGCAACGACGCGGCCAAGGTCAACGGCGAGAACATCAGCCAGAACGAGCTGAGCCAAGCGGTCGACATGCAACGTCGTCAGCTCATGCAGCAGTTGGGCAAGGATTTCGACGCTTCACTGCTGGATGAAAAAATGCTGCGCGATTCGGCTCTCAAGGGGCTGATCGATCGCAAGCTGCTGTTGCAAGGCGCCCATGATGCGAAGTTCGCGTTTTCCGAGGCTGCGCTGGATCAAGTGATCCTGCAGACACCGGAGTTCCAGGTCGACGGCAAGTTCAGTCCTGAGCGTTTCGACCAAGTGATCCGTCAGCTGGGTTACAGCCGCATGCAGTTCCGCCAGATGCTGGCTCAGGAAATGCTGATCGGCCAACTGCGTGCGGGTCTGGCTGGCAGCGGTTTCGTGACTGACGCCCAGGTGCTGGCGTTTGCCCGTCTGGAAAAACAGACGCGTGATTTTGCGACGTTGAACATCAAGGCCGACCCGGCGTCCGTGAAGCTGACCGATGACGAGGTGAAGGCTTATTACGACAAGCACGCCAAGGAATTCATGACGCCTGATCAGGTCGTCATCGATTACATCGAGCTGAAGAAAGCTACTTTCTTCGATCAGGTCAGCGTCAGGGATGAGGACTTGCAAGCGGCTTATCAGAAGGAAATCGCCAACCTGTCGGAACAGCGGCGAGCTGCGCATATCCTGATCGAAGTGAACGACAAGGTCAGCGAGGCCCAGGCCAAGGCGAAGATCGAGGAAATCCAGGCGCGCCTGGCCAAGGGCGAATCGTTTGAAGCCCTGGCCAAGGAGTTCTCCCAGGATCCAGGTTCGGCGAACAATGGCGGTGACCTCGGTTTTGCAGGCCCGGGCGTCTACGATCCAGCGTTCGAGAAGGCCTTGTATGCGTTGAACAAGGATCAGGTCTCGGCACCGGTGCGTACGGACTTCGGTCTGCATCTGATCAAGCTGCTGGGCGTCGAGGCGCCGCAGGTCCCAACGTTTGCCAGCCTCAAGGACAAGCTGACCCGCGAACTGAAAACCCAGCAGGTGGAGCAGCGTTTCGTCGAGGCAACCAAGCAACTGGAAGATGCGTCGTTCGAAGCGTCCGACCTGGCGCAACCCGCTCAGGACCTGAAGCTGACGGTCCACACATCGGCCCCGTTCGGTCGTGAAGGCGGCGAGGGAATCGCAGCCAACCGTGCCGTGGTCACCGCTGCGTTCAGCCCTGAAGTGCTGGATGAAGGTGCCAACAGCACCGCCATCGAGCTGGACCCGGAAACTGTCGTGGTGCTGCGTGCCAAGGAGCACCGCAAGCCCGAGCAACTGCCGCTGGAAAGCGTCGCGGGACCCATCCGTGCGCAACTGGCTAAGGAACACGCCAGCGCGGCAGCCAAGACCCGTGCCGATGAGCTGATAGCCAGCCTGCGCGACGGCAAGACCGCGCTGGACAAGCCCGTAGACGGTCAGAGCTGGAAAGTCACCGAAGCGGTGACCCGCAGCCAGGAAGGCATCGAGCCGGCGGTGCTACAAGCATTGTTCCGCATGCCCAAGCCTGCCTCGAAGGACAAGCCGACATTCACCAGCGTGACATTGCCTGACGGCAGTCTGGTGGTGGTGCGTCTGAACGGTGTGAACGAAGCGGCGGCCCCGACCGACGAAGAGAAGGCCGAATATCGCCGCTACCTCGCGTCCCGCGTCGGGCAGCAGGACTTCGCAGCCTATCGCAAGCAGTTGGAAAGCCAGGCCGACATCAAGCGTTACTGATGTTCTGAGGCTGGACCGAAAAAGACCCCGGTTGCAGAACCGGGGTCTTTTTGTTTCCTGTTGTTAAAAACCTGGGGCTTTCGTCGATCCGCCGCCATTGCGTCTTTTGTCCGCAAACATCCGCCAGTAGACTTGTAGCCCCTTTGAGACACGAATACCTGCGCCGGCAGATCGTGTTCTGTTGCACAATACGCCCCGGATCGTTTCCCTCAGGATGTTCAATGTTCAGACCATTTCACATGCGTACCGTCGGGCTGGCACTGATGCTGGCCGCCGCAGCCGGATGTTCGTCGAAGAAAGCCGCGATTTACGAGCATGAGAACTTCGATGACTCGGGCACGTTCTCGCGTACTTATCCCGTGACCGACGCGGCCACCTGCGAAGCCGGTCGCCGGGCATTGCTCAGTCAGGGCTACATCATCACCAGCAGCGACCCCAAGCTGGTCAGCGGCCACAAGAGTTTCCAGCAGGCCGGCGATACCCATATGGAAATCAGCTTCAACCTGGTCTGCGCCGAAGACGGCGGTCCCGGGCACCGGGCGACCATGTTTGCCAACGCCTTGCAGGATCGCTACGCACTGAAAAAGATCAACAACTCCGCCAGCCTGGGGGTCGGTGTGCTGGGCTCGGTATCGATGCCGATCGGTTCTACGGATGATTCGATGGTCAAGGTCGCCAGCGAGACGGTATCGGCGCCGAAGTTCTATGAGCGTTTCTTTGCCCTGGTCGAGCTGTTCCTGCCGGCCGACGCCAAGAAGGCTGCCGGCAATGCCGATCAGCCGAAGGCCGAACTGGGCATTCCGGAAACCAAGGCTGAACCGGCCGCGTTGATGCCTGCGCCGGCTCCGGCGGCAGAGTCGCTGGCTCCCACACCTGCTCCAGCACCTGCACCGGCGCCGGCTGTGCCGGTCCAGGAGGCCGCTCCGGCACCGGTGGAAACTGCCCCTGCGGCGTCGGAGCCGGTCGCACCACCGGCCGAACCTGCGCCGATTGCGCCAGTGCCGCAGGAGACGGTGCCGACGAGCGAGCCGATCACGCCGCCCCCACCCAGCTCGTTGCCCGCGCCGACCGAGCCGATCCAGCCCCTGCCGGCTTCCTGAACGTGTGACAGGGGTAATCTCCTGTCACACTTACCGCAGTAATTCCTCGACGCTGTGCTACGTTTAATTCATGAAGCCTTCGCTTCATGTCTTGTTCATAAAGCAGCTTTAAGCTGATCACCAGTGCCATCAGGCTTGATTGATCGCTTTCGATGATAGGGGAAGGACTCGTAATGGATGATTATCAGGAAGAGCTGCTGGAATACCAGGCATATGAACTGGACCCGCTGGAGCCCGCCGAAGATGCAACGGAGCTCTAGGTAACGCTTCAAACCTTGTACCTATGTGCGCCGGTGGCTGCGACGAAACTCACCCGGCGTCTGGTCGTTCCAGCGCTTGAATGCGCGTTGGAAGGCCTCGGCCGAGGCGAACCCCAGCAGGTAGGCGATTTCACCGAACGCCAGTTCGGTATCGCGGATGTAAGTCATGGCAAGGTCACGGCGGGTGTCGTTGAGGATGGCGCGAAACTGCGTGCCTTCCTCGGCCAGCTTGCGGCGCAGTGTCCAGGTCGGCAGCTTGAGGCGCGCTGCCACTTCCTCCAGGTCCGGTTCCCGGCCGCCATTGAGCAGCGGTCCCAGCAGCTGGATGATGCGCTCGCGCAGACTCCGGGTGCGGGTCAACTGCTCCAATTCCCGCTCACACAACTGGATCAGATGCTGCCACGTGCTGGGGCAATGCTGCGGGTTGCGCTGGGCGAGGCTGTCGAGTCCCAGGCGCAGTTGATTGTGTTCGGCACCGAAGTGGATCGCACAGTCCCCCAGGATGCGGTAGGCCTCCAGATAGGCCGGCTCCTCGAATTCGATGTCTATACGCTCGGCACGCAACGCTACGCCGCCCACAGTGGAGAGTTGTGTGAGCCAGCCGGCGATGATGGAGTCCACGACGAAGCGGTTATAGGCGTTGTACGGGCTGATGGAGTAAAACCGCAGCCACGCTCCCCGGGCGTCCTCGTGGAAGCTCGATTGGCCGCGATAGTTTGAGCCATACAGGGGTTCGAAACGGATCATGCAGCGCGCGGCTTCACGGACAGTCGGCGCCTGGGCAGCGGTTACGCCCGCCAGCCCGGCCTGGCTCAAGCGGCTGAGGCGACCCATGCGCAGGCCCAGTGCCGGATCCTGGGTCAGTTGAATGGCCGCATGACCCAGGCGCATGTAGCGCGGGATCGACAACCGGGCCCCGGGCTCCGACAGACGCACGGCATCCAGGCCGTACTGGGCCAGCAAGGGGTGAGGATCTTGTCCATGACTGGCAACCGCGTCAGCCAGGCTGTGGACGAAGCCCACAGACAAATCCCCCAGGCGCATCGGTTGCGCTTTCATGGTCACAACCATAGGTTCAGCAAGCGAGCGCCACGGGCCTCGCCATCGCTGAAGTGCTGGCCGTCGTGGCTGATGAAGCTCTGGCCGGCGCTTGCGCTGTCCCAGAACTGGCCGCGCAGGAACACGCTGACGCCGCCCCGTGCCTGGCTGATGGGCAATTGGCTGGTCAGGGTCAGACGGTGCCAGGCCTGGCCCTCACTGACTTCACCGGGCTTGAGGCTGACTTCCTCTGGCGTGGACAGGCCTTTATAACCGCTCCAGGGTCTGTCCCAGGCGTCGCGGCCCAGGATAAAGGCCGGCACTGCAATCAGCTGCGCCCCCTGATCGTTGAGCTGCCGGTAGTGAACCGGATACCAACTGTCGCTGCCGATCAGCACGCCCAGACGCCCAGCGGGAGTTTCGACGACCTGGGTGGCGTCGGGGCGGTCGGCGCCGAGCACGTCCCGTTGTTCGAATACCGGATGGCGTTGGCGTTGCGGTTGGCCGATCGGCCGGCCATCGCGCCCAAACACCAGGCTGCTGTTGTACAGCGCACCCGCGCCGACTTTCAGCTGGCCGTCGCTGACGCTGGGCTCGGGAAGGACGATGGAGCCGGCTACCAGGGTGATGCCGAACTCTTCGGCCAGCCCGCCGAACAACCCCTGGTAATCATGGGCCATGCGCGGGGCCTTCATGCGCAGGTAGGCGTCGTCCAGCCGATTATCGCCCTGTGCCCTGACCAGCGCCTGGATGAACGCCAGTGGGTTGCTGACCGCCAGCCAGTTCATGGCTTCCTTCATAGTGCCGGCCTGGTACAACTCGTCTTTTTCACCGCTGAACATCAGCCAGGTGCCGATGTGCTCGGGCAGCACCACGACCGTCTTGTCGTTGAGAAAACCCAGGTCACGGGCGCTTTGCAAATAGGCAGCAAGTTTGCGATGCAGGCGCTCCGGGCTCTGGTAGTCAGTGGGGAACAACTCGGGCTGAATGCCCAGCAGGTTACCGCGCTCGGCGGGCATGCCCTGGTCGACCGCCAGGTTGATGCGCAGGTCCGACAGGTAATGGCCCGCCGGACGATCCGCCGTCCACAGGGCGTAAGTGACCAGGATGGCGATCAGGGCCGTGGACAACAACAAGTAGAAAAATTTACGCATGGAGAGCTGTCAGCGGCCGTTTGCGGATTCGCTGACTAGGGTAGGGCTCGGAACGGGTGTTGCCAAGGGGCGCTGCGCATTCGGATCATTAAGTTGTCAGTTACGGTCATTGAGCGCCCGCATCGCGCCTCTTAGGCTGTTGGGCATGACTGAGGGAAGCCGCAGAGCTTCCGTATTTTTTCCGTGATCGCCCGTTGTGGAGTTACTGATGACCGCCTCCCATTATCCGCACCTGCTGGCCCCGCTGGACCTGGGTTTCACTACGTTGCGCAATCGGACCCTGATGGGGTCGATGCACACTGGCCTTGAAGAAAAGCCGGGCGGTTTCGAGCGCATGGCGGCATATTTTGCCGAGCGCGCCCGTGGCGGCGTGGGCCTGATGGTCACCGGCGGGATCGGGCCGAATGACGAGGGCGGCGTTTACTCCGGGGCAGCCAAGCTGACCACGGAAGACGAGGCGCTCAAGCACCAGATCGTGACTCGGGCGGTGCACGAGGCCGGTGGCAAGATCTGCATGCAGATCCTGCATGCCGGGCGCTACGCCTACAGCCCCAAGCAGGTCGCTCCCAGTGCGATCCAGGCGCCGATCAACCCGTTCAAGCCCAAGGAGCTGGATGAAGAGGGCATTGAAAAGCAGATCAGCGATTTCGTGACCTGTTCGCTGTTGGCCCAGAAGGCTGAATACGATGGGGTCGAGATCATGGGCTCCGAGGGCTACTTCATCAATCAGTTCCTCGCGGCCCACACCAACCACCGTACCGACCGTTGGGGCGGCAGCTACGAAAACCGCATGCGCCTGCCGGTTGAAATCGTCCGTCGCGTCCGCGACGCAGTGGGCCCCCATTTCATTATCATCTTCCGCCTGTCGATGCTCGACCTGGTGGAAGGCGGAAGCTCGTGGGAAGAGATCGTCCAGCTCGCCAAAGCCATCGAGCAGGCCGGCGCGACCATCATCAACACCGGCATCGGCTGGCATGAGGCGCGTATTCCTACCATCGCCACCAAGGTTCCGCGGGCGGCGTTCAGCAAAGTCACGGCCAAGCTGCGCGGTTCGGTGAACATCCCGCTGATCACCACCAACCGTATCAACACCCCGGAAGTGGCCGAACAGATCCTGGCCGAAGGCGATGCCGACATGGTCTCCATGGCGCGTCCGTTCCTGGCCGACCCGGAGTTCGTCAACAAGGCGGCCGCCGGACGCAGCGATGAGATCAATACCTGCATCGGCTGCAACCAGGCCTGTCTCGACCATACCTTTGGCGGAAAGCTCACCAGTTGCCTGGTGAACCCGCGTGCCTGCCACGAAACCGAGCTCAATTACCTGCCGGTCACCCAGGTGAAGAAAATCGCCGTGGTCGGCGCCGGTCCGGCCGGGTTGTCGGCGGCCACCGTGGCGGCCGAGCGGGGGCACCAGGTGACGCTGTTCGATGCGGCTGGTGAGATCGGCGGACAGTTCAACGTCGCCAAGCGTGTGCCGGGCAAGGAGGAGTTCTACGAAACCCTGCGCTACTTCAAGCGTAAGTTGCAGACCACCCATGTCGAGGTGTGCCTCAATACCCGGGTGGATGTGGCGAAGCTGGTGGAAGGCGGGTACGACGAAATCATTCTTGCGACCGGTATTGCGCCGCGGGTGCCGGCGATTCCGGGGGTGGAGCATGCCAAGGTTCTGAGCTACCTGGACGTGATCCTGGAGCGCAGGCCGGTGGGCCGCAGCGTGGCGGTAATCGGTGCCGGCGGCATCGGTTTCGATGTTTCGGAGTTCCTGGTGCATCAGGGCGTCGCCACCAGCCAGGACCGCGAGGCGTTCTGGAAGGAGTGGGGTATCGACACCGCGCTCCAGGCGCGCGGCGGCGTGGCCGGGATCAAGGCTGAACCCCATGCTCCTGCGCGTCAGGTGTTCCTGTTGCAGCGCAAGGCTTCCAAGGTCGGCGACGGCCTGGGCAAGACCACTGGCTGGATTCACCGCACGGGCCTGAAGAACAAGCAGGTGCAGATGCTCAACAACGTTCAGTATCTGAAGATCGACGACGAGGGGCTGCACATTCGCATCGGCGAAACCGGCGAGCCACAGGTATTGCCGGTGGACAACATCGTGATCTGCGCCGGTCAGGATCCGTTGCGTGAATTGCAGGAAGGCCTGGAGGCCGCCGGGCAGAAGGTCCACCTCATCGGTGGCGCCGACGTGGCGGCAGAGCTGGACGCCAAGCGGGCGATCAACCAGGGCTCGCGGTTGGCGGCGCAGTTGTAAGGCGCACGCCTGTAGCGCCAGGGGGCCCTGTGGGAGCGAGCCTGCTCGCGATAGCGGTAGGTCAGTTGCGGGAGTGCTGACTGATCCACCGCTATCGCGAGCAGGCTCGCTCCCACAGGATTACCGCGTGTACACGGATTCGGCGTCCACACAGATCCATTGTGGGAGCGAGTCTGGATTCACCGACTGTTAAGATTCTTGCACTCCTGCCCAATGGCCTGCCGCAATGCTTTCTTCTACCCTCGACTGGCACCCTCAGCCGCTGCTTGAACCCCTTCATCTGGACTGGCTCGCCCGAGCCGGTGTCGAGGTGGCGGTGTTGCGCCTGGATCGGATCGATCCACTGATCAGTGGCAACAAGTGGTTCAAACTCGTTCCTTCCCTGCGCGCCGCCGATTTGGCTGGCGCCGAGGGCATCATCAGCCTGGGCGGTGCTTACTCCAACCATCTGCATGCATTGGCGGCCGCCGGCAAGCGCTTCGGATTTCCCACGGTCGGGCTGTTGCGTGGGCAGCCACGAGAAACGCCAACGGTGCGCGACCTGCAAGCGTTCGGCATGCAGCTGCACTGGTTGGGTTACGGCGGTTATCGCGAACGGCATGCGCCAGGGTTCTGGGAGCCTTGGCGCCGGCGCTATCCGTATTTGTATCCGCTGCCCGAGGGTGGGGCAGGATTGTCTGGGGCACAGGGCTGCATGACTTGGCTGGGGCGCGTCCGGGAGCAACTGGCGGCGGTGGGATGGTCCGATTATCACGGTTGGTGGCTGGCCTGTGGCACTGGCACGTCGCTGGCCGGACTGGTGCTGGCCGAAGCGGGGGAACGTCCGGTCCATGGTGTGCTGGCCGTACCCGAAGACCATGGGGTGTCGCAGCAGGTCAAGCACATCATCGAGGAAGCAGGGCTGGCCCATCCGCTTTATGAATTGTTCGATGGCAGCCGGGGCGGGTTCGGGCGGGTCGATGCCGAACTCACCGATTTCATCCAACGCACCGACGCCATCGAGCTGGAGCCGTTGTACACCGGCAAGGCACTGCTGTTGCTCAAGGCGCAGGTCGAGATTGGACGATTTGCCCAGGGCACCCGCTTGATCTTCGTTCACACCGGTGGCCTGCAAGGCCGCCGGGGTTTCGAATAACCCGTCAACCGCGTTTGGGCATCATCCGCAACAGCGTGTTATCGCGCACTACGTAGTGGTGATAGAGCCCGGCCAACGCGTGCAGGCCGATCAGCCAGTAGCCGATGGTGCCGCCCAGCACATGCCAGCCTTCGAGCTGCTTGGCGAATGCCTTGTCCTGTTGGACGAGCAGCGGCAGGTCGAAGCCATAGAACATCACCTGGTGCCCCTCGGCGCTGGTGATCAGCCAGCCCAGCAGCGGCATGGCGATCATGAACAGGTACAGCGCCCAGTGCATCAGCCGCGCCAGGAAGGTTTGCCAGACGGGTGAAGCCGGGAATATCGCCGGTGCCTTGCCCAGACTGCGGGCGAACAGGCGCAGCCAGACCAGCAGGAAAACAGTCAGGCCCAGCATGAAATGCGCCTCCTTGATCAGCGTCCGGCCACCGCTGCCCTTGGGAAAAATCCCTCTGAACTCGATGCAGGCATAAACCACGGCCAGTAACACCAGCATCAGCCAATGCAAGGTCACCGTGACGGTACTGTAGCGGCTTTCCGAGTTTTTCCAGGGCATTGCGGATATCTCCAACAATCAGGGCAGAGCGCCGTCTTGAGCAGCGTTGTGTTTACTTTAAGCCCGTTTCGTTGGGTTTGCTTGTGCCGGATCAGCTTTCTCGACATGAAATTTCCAGCCCGGCATGGGGCGGATCGCGACGCAGGTGGAGGCGACGCGTACCCGTGGCGAGGGAGCTTGCTCCCGCTGGGCGCGAAGCGCCCCGATCGATATGCCGTCCACATCAGGACGTCGCATCCGGCGGATTCAGAAGCCAGTCGAACAACAACCCCGAATCGCCATTGGCAGGCGGTGTCTTCGGCGCCTCACCGGGCAGCCCTGCGCCAGTGTCCAGCGCCCCCGGACACAGCACCGGGCGGTCGGGGTCCCCGTCAAGAAAACTCACCAACACCTCGCTGCCGCCGATCAGGCAAGTCTCGTTTCTCAGCCCCAGGCGCGACACCGGCAACGTAATGCCCTCCTGATCGGGCGCCCACAGACTGACACTGATCTCGCCGCGCTCGTCGGGTTGCACCGGTTGGCCAGCGCGACCAAGTACATGAGCCAGGTGATACCCGGGAATGCAGGGCTTGGGATGTCTGATCGCAGGTCTGAACACCGTGGACCAGGCAATCGCCGTGAACCGGTTGCGGTAGCCGCACGTGGAGAGCGCGGCGGTCGGGTCCGGTTCGAGGATCGAGAATTGTCGCCCGCGATGCTGGACCTCGGTGATCAACCACTGGTCATTGAACGCTGAGACCGGATGCTCGCCGATCTGCGCGATGTGGCCTGCGCGCAACGCCGGGTGGGTGCTGTGACCATGGATCTGCCGTTGCCGGCAGCGCAGCCGCTCCAGGTGACGACGCCCCCTCTGGTGACGGTGCGCCAGGGCCGGGTCGCCGTGGATTGTCGCGTGGTCGAGCCGTTCAAGGGACTGGTTCGCCGCCTCAGTATCGGCTTCGGTCGTCCCGCGATCGCTGAATCCGCCGTGCGGGCCAGCTGTCACCGGGTGGTGGCGCAGATATAAGTGCTTGAGACTCGGCCCCTGGCTCGCATTCGATTGCAGGTTCAGTTCGAGGGGCCGTGCGGGGAAGCTTTTCGGGTCGTCGGCGAAGACCAGGACGTGACCTTGGGCTGCGTGTTCGAAGTGGTAATGGATGCCTTCTTCCTCGCACAACCGGTGCAGGAAAGCCAGGTCGCTTTCCTCGTACTGGATGCAGAAGTCGCGGCGCGGGTAGTGCGCTGCTGCCAGCTCGAAGCGGTAGCTGTCGGCGGGTAACGTGCTGTTTTCCAGCAGCCGTTGCACAATCTGCACGGCGTTGAGTCGATGGAAGACCTTGCGGCGCGGGCCTTGTTCCAGGCGTTGAAGGTAAGGGACCAGCGTCATGCGATAGCCGATTCGATGCGAGGCGTGGGCGCTCAGGCTGACACTGTGGACCACACCGTGGATGCCCGATTCGCCATCCAGGCGCAGGAATGCCGGTTGCTCCAGGAGGCTGTCGGGGCTTATGGGTGGCGCCAGGCCGATGAGTTCCAGATCAAAGCGGTACGGCTGGTTGAGGGCTTCCCGGCCATGGAAGCGCAGCACTTGCAGCTGCAAGTCGCTTTGCGTGAGGGTCAGGCTGAAGGGGCTTTCCGTGTCGTTGCGCATCGCAGCTCCTACTTGCAGGAAGAGAAGCGCAGAGGGTACGAAACCCTGGGGGGCAGCGGTGTCGATAAGGAGCTATTTCAGAAATGCCCTACGACACGTTGTGAAAAAGCCGATTCGGCAAGGTGAATTTTTTGGTCGATCAGCCGGTTTAGGCCGTATAAACTTGCGCCACAGCGCCGGCCGGCAGATGTCTCGGCGCGTCAGACAAGAGAGTGAGTAATGGGCGCACAGTGGAAGGTTAAACACAAAGAAGCGGCGGCCAACGCCAAGGGCAAGATCTTCGGCAAGCTGGTGAAGGAAATCACCATTGCCGCGCGAAATGGCGCGGACACCGCGACCAACGCGCATTTGCGCCTGGTGGTCGAGCAGGCGAAAAAGGCCTCGATGCCCCGTGAGACCCTGGAGCGCGCCATCAAGAAGGGCTCTGGCCAGCTCGGTGAGACCGTGCAGTACCACCGGGTAACCTACGAAGGGTTCGCGCCGCATCAGGTGCCGTTGATCGTTGAATGCGTGACCGACAACATCAACCGCACCGTTGCCGAGATTCGCGTGGCGTTCCGCAAGGGGCAGCTGGGTGCTTCCGGTTCGGTGGCGTGGGATTTCAACCATGTCGGCATGATCGAGGCTTCGCCGGACAGCCCGGACGCCGATCCGGAAATGGCTGCCATCGAGGCCGGCGCCCAGGATTTCGAGCCGGGCGAAGAGGGCGCAACCTTGTTCCTCACCGATCCTGCCGACCTCGATGCCGTGCAGAAGGCCCTGCCGGAACAGGGTTTTACCGTGCTGTCGGCCAAGCTGGGCTACCAGCCGAAAAACCCGGTGAGCGGCCTGACCGACGAGCAGATGGCTGAAGTCGAAGCGTTTCTCGAAGGCCTCGACAATCACGATGACGTGCAGGACATGTTTGTCGGCTTGGCCGGTTAAACACAAAATCCTGTGGCGAGGGAGCTTGCTCCCGCTCGGCGGCGAAGCCGTCGTGTGTCTATAACGCGGTCTCGCTGATAGAGGGTGGTTATGGATTGGGGCTGCTGCGCAGCCCAGCGGGAGCAAGCTCCCTCGCCACGGTCAGTGCTTCAGGTCTTCCAGGCACTGCTCAATCTCATCGAAACCTGGCCGCGCCAGTACGTCTGGCTGACAGCAGCGCGCCTGTAACTCCCACAATGTCCCAAGTTCCCCGGCCGCGGGTTCGATTCTCTCCAGCAACTCTCCCAGCAGGATCCCGAACGCCCGCACTTCGATGCGTCGCAGCGCCCGTGTCTGCAAGGTGTCCATGGTGGCGTGGAACGACGCGGCGCCGAAGTCCCCCAACAAGCAATCGCCTTGATCGTTGAAGAGAATGTTGTGCCCGTACAGATCGCCATGGGTGATGCCCTGGCGATGCAGGTGCGCCGCCACCGAGGCGATGCCGTGGGCGATGCGCAGGGCCACGGGGCCACTCAAGCGCAGCGCGTCGGCGTAGACGTCGCGGGTGCATGACGTCAGGCTCGGCAATCCGGCGAGGTTACGGTAGCTGGGCTCGATCAAGCCCATCACCAGTCCCGCTTGCTCCTCGGGATGCTCGACAACCTGGCCCAGTACCTCGATCAGGTTCGGATGCCGGCCTGCGGTGATGCAGGCGTGCATTTCGTGCAGCGGCGAGCCGTCGCTGGTCATCTGGCCTTTGTACATTTTGACCGCGACGCTGCGTGCAGCCTGGCCTGGTGGTTGCCAGAGCGCTTGGTGAATCACCCCCGAGGCGCCTTCGCCCAGTTGCTGTTGCACGATCAGTTGCCGCCAGTCGATCGGCGTCGTGACGTTCAGCGCGGCGGCTTCGGCCTGGGTCTCCAGAGGATTGCCGGCGTAGGCCAGCCAACTGAGGCTTGGCAGCTCCAGCAACCCTTGCGGCAGCTCGGTCAGCTGATTGGCGGCGACACGCAGCAGTTCCAGACGCTGGCACTGGCCCAGGCTCGCCGGTAATTGCTGCAAACGGTTGCCGGCCAGCATGAGCTTTTGCAGATGCGCACGCTGCCCCAGTTCCTCGGGCAACTGGCGGATGCAGTTGTCCGTCAGGATCAGCCAGCGCAGCGGCGGTGGTAGGGCCGCGCCGGTCACGCGCTCGATGCGATTGGCCTTGAAACCGACCATGGTCAGCGCGGCGCAGCGGCCCAGGCATTCGGGCAATTCAGTGAAGCGGTTATCTGAACAGAACAGCACGCGCAGGCGGGTCAACCGATGCAGGTCATCGGGCAGCGTGTCCAGCTGGTTGCCACTGAGATTGAGAATTTCTAGGGAATCGGCCAGGTCGAAAATTTCCCGGGGGAACTGCGTCAGGCCGCAGGCCAGGTCCAGCCGGGTAATGCCTGAGAGTTGGCCGGCGCGCAGTTGGGCGAGGGTATGCATGAAAGAAGTCGCTGTTGAAGAGGCTGATACAAATCTGAAGCCAACCATAGCACCTGTGGCGAGGGAGCAAGCTCCCTCGCCACAGGTCAGGGGTCAGTTCATTTGCATCGGGCACAAGCCCGAACATATTTGGCATGATACAGGATGTTCGATCCCCCTAGCGCTCGATGCTGCGGTTCCAACGGGCATTCCAGGCCGGGCGCTGTTCGTTGACCTGGTCCCAGTCCACCGCGATGGCGGTCTCCAGGTACTGCTTCATGGCTTCTACCTGGCCACGGGTCTTGTCGGTAGTCGGGGTGTTGGGGTTGGACGGGATCTGGTCGCCCTCTTCCAGGGCGATGGCCTGGGCCTCGGGGGTCAACAGGAAGGCGGCGAGCTTTTGCGCCAGCTCAGGCTGAGTGTTGCGGGCGATGGTGCACTCGGCGACGTTGAGCACCACGGCGCCTTCCTTCGGCTGCGCATATTCCACCGGCATGCCCTTGAGTTTCAGGGCGGTGACCTGGGTCGGCGTCAGTGGGAACAGCGCAGCCTCGTCGGTCTGCAGCATTTCGGAAATCTTCGCCGAGCTTGGAATGTACTCCAGTACGTTGCGCCCGACCGTATTCGGCCACGCCTTGAAGCCCGGCTCGACATTGGTCTCGCTGCCGCCCTGGATCCGGTTGAACATCAGGAACCCGTGCAGGCCGAAGGTCGAGGACGCCATCGACTGGAATACCACTTTGTCCTTGTAGCGCGGATCGGCCAGGTCCATCCAGGAGCTCGGTGCGTTCCAGCCGTTTTCCTTGAACAGCCGGGTGTTGTAGGCAAGCCCTGTCACGCCGAGGCTCACGGCCACGGCCTGATCCTTGATGCGACCTTTGGCCGGAATCTGCGCCAGGGGCGGGCTGTCCTGGAGCTTGTCGCACAGGCCCATGGAGATGGCGCGGTACATGATGCCGTCATCCAGGAACATCACGTGCATTTGCGGGCTGTCTTTACTGGCCTGGACCTTCGCCAGGATGTCGGCGGAGGTGCCGGGCACGATCACTACCTTGACGTTGTTGGCTTTCTCGAAGGCCGGCAAGACCTTGTCGGCGTAGAGCCGCTCCATGGTCCCACCGTTCATGCCCAGGTAAAGCGTCGGCTCGGCCAGCGCCTGGGTGACCGGGAGCAGGGCGCCCAGACAGGCGGAACCCAGCGAGCAGAAACCGAACAATGCACTGCGTTTGACGTTATTCATTGGCGCGACCTTCCTCTATCAAACAACGGAGATGGAGTGAAACCGGGTGATGGAAAACGCATCCAGCGGCGTGGTTGAAGCGCCGCAGCAGATGATCTCGGTGAGCGCCTGGCCCACCGCCGGGCCGATCTGGAAGCCCGCGCCGGCAAAGCCGAACGCGTGCAACAGGCCGGGTTGGGTGCTACTGGGGCCGATCACCGGCTGGCGATCAGGCAGATATCCTTCGGTGCCGCTCCAGGTGCGAATCGCCTGTGCGCCTTGCAGAAACGGATACAGTTCGACCGCTTGGCGCAGGATCTCGATCACTGCGTTTTGTCCCGGTCGGGCGCGTGACCCATCCAGCGCATAGCCTTGGCCGCCTCCCAGTACGCAATTGCCGCGGGCCACCTGGCGCGCATAGATGCCGCCGCCCTCCACGCCGGTGCTGGCGTCCATCACCAACGGCAGGGGTTCGGTGACCAGCATCGCCGGGTGCCCGGCATGCATCGGCACCGCTTCGCCGAACTGCGCGGCAAAATGACTCGCCCAGGCGCCGGCACAGTTCAGCAGCCAGGGCGCGTGAAACCGCTGGCCCGTCTCGGTGCGCACATCGAAGCGCTGGCCGTCATGGGCAACGCCGCTGACGGCGCATTGTTCATGGATCTGCGCCCCGTGCCGACGGGCAGCCTGGGCGAAGGCCGGCGATACCAGGCGCGGGTTGGCGTGGCCGTCATCCGGGCACAGCGAGGCCCCGACGGCGACGGCGCCGACCCATGGGAAACGGGCGCGCAGTTCATCGCGGTCCAATAGCTGCAAATCGAGGCCGAAGCCCTGGCTGCTGCGGGCGTAATCTTGCAGTGCCTGGAAGTCCTCGGCGCTGCGGGCCAGTTTCAAATGACCGCTGCGCTGGTACTCACCGTCGATGCCGATCAACTGCGTCAGCCGGCCCCAGATCTCATGGGCCCGTTGCGACAGCGGCAATTGCGACAGCGGCCGGCCCTGGCGACGTACGCCGCCATAGTTCACGCCGCTTGCGTGCGAGCCGCAGAAATCCCGTTCCAACAGGGCCACCCGGCGTCCGGCCTGGCTCAGGAACAAGGCGGCCGAGGCACCGACGATGCCGCCGCCGATGATCACCACATCCACGTCGATCATGGCTCGACCTCCAGGCCGAATGGCACCGGTTTGATAGGCGCCTGGGCCCGCAGACGGCCAACGCCGCAGATCGGGCGATTGGTTTCCCGGGCGATGATTTCCGCGGCGGCTGCGCCGCACATCCGCCCTTGGCAGCGGCCCATGCCGACCCGGCAATGGGCCTTGACCCGGTTGATTTCCCAATGACCTTCGGCCACCACCTGGCGGATATCGCCGACGCTGACTTCTTCGCAGCGGCAAACCATCAGGTTGTCCGGCGCATCGCCGGCCCAGTCTTCGGGAAAGGCGAATGCGCGCTCCAGGCCCTGGCGGAACTGCCCGATGCGTTCGAGTGCGCTTTCCAGCTGATTGCAACGTTGCGGGTCGGTCAGGTACCCGAGGTCTTCGAGCAAGGCCAGGGCTGCCCGTTCGCCGGCCATTTCGGCGGCGTCGGCGCCCATGATGCCGGCGCCGTCACCGGCCAGGTACACCCCACGCACGCTGCTGCGACCGGCGCAGTCGCGTCGTGGCAGCCAGGCGCGGTTGAGTTCGCTCCAGGAGAATTCGCAACCCAGCAGATCGGCCAGTTGGGTTTCGCTGCGCAAGCCGTGGGCGAAGGCGACGGCGTCGCAATCCAGGGATTGCTCGCCCTTGGCGTTGCGCCATTGCAGTGACTGCACCCGGCGTTCGCCATTGATACGCAACAGGTTCGCGCCTTGATGCACAGCGATGCCATGGGCGGTCAGCCAGGCGCGGTAGTAAAGCCCCTTGGCGAGCGTTGTCGGTTGCCTTAGCAAACCGGGCAGGGCGCGGGCCTGAGCGCTGAAAGGGGAACTGTCGAGGACAGCTACCACGTGCGCGCCGGCCTTGGCGTATTGGTACGCGACCAGGTACAGCAACGGCCCGCTGCCGGCGAACACCACCCGCTCGCCGATGGCGCAGCCCTGGAATTTCAAGGCAATCTGCGCAGCACCGAGGCTGTAGGCCCCAGGCAGGGTCCAACCAGGGACTGGCAGGATCCGGTCGGTGGCGCCGGTGGCGACGATCACGCTGGCATACTCGAGACGGTCGGCGCGGCCTTCATGCAAAGTGTCCAGCAGCCCGGCCTCGGCGTTCCACACCAAGGTATCGGGGCGATAGTCGAGCTGTTCGCGCAGCGTATCGAGGGTCTGATGGATGGCGTTGGCCTTGTGGGCTTCAAAGCCATAGAGCCCGACCGCCGACCGTTTGAAATTGGCCGGCTGGCGCCGATAGATCTGCCCACCGCCGCGCGCGGCTTCATCCAGCAGCACCGGGTACAGACCATGGGCGACCAGCGTCTGCGCCGCACGAATACCGGCCGGGCCGGCGCCGATGATGGCGATCGGTTTCATGGGCACCCCATGGCCAGGGCGTTGGCGTAGGCGGTGTATTTCACGACGCTATCGCGAGCAGGCTCGCTCCCACAGGGGGGCTGTGTTGGACACGAGTTTTGCGAACGCTCTCGGGTCCCTATGGGAGCGAGCTTGCTCGCGACGGGACTTAACGGGATCCCACGGTTCATAGCTGACGCCCCGGCTCACGGTTGATCTGCTGGCCGGCTTCGAGCAGGGTGGAGCAGGCGCGGACGCGGCGGCCGTCGCCCAGGCGGACCCAACAGTCCTGGCAGGCGCCCATCAGGCAGAAACCGGCCCGTGGTTCGGCGCTGAAATCGCTGCCGCGCAAGTGCTCGCTGCTGGTCAGTACGGCTGTCAGCAACGTGTCGCCCAGCAGACCCCGAGCCGGTTGGCCGTCGAGGGTAAAGTCCAGGGCCGGGCGGTCGCCTTCGGCCAGTCGTTTCAGCAGAGCCATGGCGCCCTCATTGTTTACCCACCAGGACCCGATCCAGGCCGTAGACCCGATCGAGCAGAATCATCGTCAGCGCAGTGAGCGCGATGACCAGTGCCGACACCGCCGCCATCATCGGATCGATGGATTCGGTGGCGTAGACATACATGCGTACCGGCAATGTTTGCGTGGCCGGCGAGGTGACGAAAATCGACAGCGTGACTTCATCGAAACTGTTGATGAACGCCAGCAGCCAGCCTCCGGCCACCCCTGGCAGAATCATCGGCAAAGTGATCTGCCGGAACAGCGTGAAGCGCCCGGCCCCCAGCGATTGCGCGGCCTGCTCGGCGCTGCGGTCCAGGCCGATGGCTGAAGCGAGCACCAGGCGCAGCACGTACGGGGTGATCACCAGCACGTGGGCAAAGATCAGCCAGGCAAAGCTGCCGTTGACGCCCATCAAGGCGAACAAGCGCAGCAGCGCCACACCCAATACCAGGTGCGGAATGATGATCGGCGACAGGAACAGCCCATTGAAAAAGTCCCGGCCGGGAAACTCGAGCCGGGTAATCGCAAGGGCTGCCGGGACTGCGATGATTGTCGCCAGCGAGGCGGCGCAGAAGGCCAGGATCAGGCTGTTGTAGAACGCATCGATAAAGTCGGCACGCTCGAACACCGCGCGGAACCAGCGCAGGGAAAACTCCGTGGTCGGCAGGCTCAACGTGTTTTCCGGGGTGAAGGCGACGAGGCAGACCACCACCAGCGGCGCCAGCATGAACACCACCACCAAGGCATGGAACAACAGGGCAAAAGGACCGTTTCTGGACATGACGAATTACCCCAATGACTTCTTGTAGGGGCCTTCGATCATCCGGTTCCACGACAGCATGATCAGCAGGTTGAGCAGCAGCAGTGCGATGGCAATGGCTGCGCCCATGGGCCAGTTGAGTTCCGACAGGTATTGGTCGTAGATCAGCGTCGCGACCATTTTCA
This sequence comes from Pseudomonas sp. SMV71, assembly GCF_052042015.1. NCBI lineage: Bacteria > Pseudomonadati > Pseudomonadota > Gammaproteobacteria > Pseudomonadales > Pseudomonadaceae > Pseudomonas > Pseudomonas sp. SMV71. The sequence continues at coordinate 159,459 of NZ_JBKGGU010000010.1, forward strand.
AACGGCGTCCGCCGAGCAGGCCGGGGATCGCGAACGAACTGGCGGCGAGGCCGAACACGATCAGGGTGCCCGACAGCACCCCGGGCATGATCTGCGGCAACACGATCTTGCGGATCACCGTGAACTGGCTGGCGCCAAGAGACAGCGCCGCCTGTTCGGCGGCCGGGTCGAGTTTTTGCAACGAGGTCCAGACCGGAATGATCATGAACGGCAACATCACATGAACCAGGGCGATAACCACGGCGAACGGCGTGTACAGCAGCTTCATCGGCGAGCCGCCAAGGGCTTGCAACGTCTGGTTGACCAGGCCGTCGGCGCCGAGCAACAGGCTCCAGCCAAAGGCCCGCACCACCACCGAAATCAACAGCGGCGTCAGGATCAGGACCAGGAAAATAGAGCGCCATGGCGCGCCCATTCGGCTCAGGATGTAGGCCTCGGGCACGCCGATCAGCACGCACAACAACGTGGTCAGGGCGCTGATCCAGAAGGTGCGCAGGAAAATCTCGTAGAAGTACGGGTCACCCAGCAGGCTGGTGTAGTGATCGAGGGTGTACGCGTCGCTGTTGATACCCGAGCCGTAGTCAAAGACGTTGAACGACAGCACCAGTGTCAGGCCCAGGGGAATGATCAACAGACCGAGGTAAAGGGCCAGGGCCGGTGCGGATATCAGGTAGCCTTGCCGGCCACGGCGCATTGCATCGATCCATTTCATGCCGGCACCTCGTCGCAGGCCAGCACCCGGAGCAACGCCGGATCCCAATCGAGGCCCACGGCGGTGCCCTCGGTCATCGGCGCGCTCCCGTCATTGCGGCGCACCACGCACAGTTCGCCCAGGCTGGTGGAGACGCTGTACAACCATTGGCTGCCGAGGAAGAAACGGCTGATGAGGGTGCCCTGCAGGCGGCCCGAACCGGGCGCGCACAGGTCGATTTTTTCCGGACGCAGGCTCAAGGTCAGGTCGCCTTCGCCCTGGCCGCAGGCCTGGACGACCCCGGCACTGTCGCGCTTGCCGTGCAACAGATTGGCCTTGCCGACGAAACCAGAGATGAATTCGGTGCGCGGGTGCTCGTAGAGGGTGTAAGGCGCATCGATCTGGGTGATGCGTCCGGCCTGCATCACCACGACCCGGTCACTGATGGACAGTGCTTCGGATTGATCATGAGTGACCATCAGCGTGGTGATCCCGACCTCTCGCTGGATGCGGCGGATTTCGTATTGCATTTCTTCGCGCAGGTTGGCGTCGAGGTTGGACAGCGGTTCGTCAAGCAGCAGCACCGGCGGCTCGATCACCAGGGCGCGGGCCAGTGCCACCCGCTGGCGCTGGCCGCCGGAAAGCTCGCGTGGATAGCGTTCGGCGTGCCGGTCCAGGCGCACCAGTTGCAGCACCCGATCCACTCGTTGGCGCAAGTCGTCGTTGGCCACCTTGCGCATGCGCAGGCCGAAGGCGACGTTGTCCCGCACGGTCATGTGGGGGAATAGCGCGTAGCTCTGGAACACCACGCCCAGGCCACGGCTGGCAGGCTTGGCGTGAGTGATGTCGCGTCCGTCGAGCAGAATGCGTCCGCTGCTGACTTCGACGAAGCCGGCGATCATTTGCAGGGTAGTGGTCTTGCCGCAACCCGAAGGCCCCAGCAGCGAGACGAATTCGCCTTTTTCCACCGAGAGATTGGTGGCCACCACGGCATCGATATCGCCGTAGCGTTTGCCAAGTTCTTCAAGTCGCACGAAAGCCATGACTGCGCTCCACCTGAGATTGTTATGCGTCGCCGTGCAGGCGCGCTTTTTTGTATGGGCAGATACGAAAGGGTGCTGCGGGGTGCGTTGGCGCTCGACCTGGGGTCGGCTGCCGCTGTTGTTCGAATCGCCCCTGTATGGACGCAGAGTAGGACGAAGACTAGGATGGGCTCAATGCGGTATTTCACTGAGAAACGGATTATTTTCAGTTTTATTCAATGAGTGAATCATTTCTAGAGAAATCAGATCTTGAATTCCACTGAGCGAAATATCGAAAAAGGCGAAGCCGGGGTCGGCGCAGTCTCCAGGTTGTTTGCTGTTTTACGCAGCCTCGGTGACGCCGTTGAGGGCGGGGAGCGGGTGACGCAGTTGGCCCAGCGCATCGGTCTGTCACAGCCGACCACCCATCGCTTGCTGCGCAGCCTGATGGACGAGGGCATGGTCGAGCAGGATGTGCGCAGCAAACGCTATCGGCTGAGCCTGGACTTCTTCGCCCTGGCCGCACGCGCCGGTAATACCGCAAACCTGCGCGAGCTGGTGCGGCCAGCGATGCTGCGGTTGTCGGCGTCGTTGGGGGACTCGTTGTTCCTGCTGGCGCGCAGCGGTTTCGATGCGATCTGCCTGGACCGCAGCGAAGGGCCGTTCCCGATTCGCACGTTCACCGGTGACATTGGCGGCCGTGTGGCGCTGGGCGTGGGGCAGGGCAGCCTGGCGATCCTGGCGTTCCTGCCGCAGGAAGAGCGCGACACGGTGATCCATTACAACTTGCCACGGCTCAAGGATTTCCATCTCTACGACGAAGTCTTCCTGCGCTCGGAGGTGGAGAACGTGCGCACACTGGGCTACGCCGGGCGCAACACCGGCGTGCTGCAAGGCATGGCTGGCGTCGCCGTGCCGATCCTCGACCGTGACGGTCGCGCCGTGGCCGCCCTGAGCGTGGCGACCGTGAGCGACCGCCTGGGGCCTGATCGTTTGCCGACCGTCGTGGAGATGCTCAAGCGTGAAGCGGCCCTGATCGGCCCCCGGATCAACCCGTTCGATCCGGTGTTGCGCAGGCCTTCGCAGGTGTTCGGACAGGGATGAATACCCTCTCAAGAACACCATGAACGCTGTGGGAGCGAGCCTGCTCGCGATGGCGGCATATCAGTACCGCTAATGTTGACTGACCCACCGCTATCGCGAGCAGGCTCGCTCCCACAGGGGATTGCGGTGTTCAGAAATTCAGGGTCTGTCTGAGCTTCTGCGCCGCCGGCATGTCGCTGGGGATGACCACCGCATAGTTGTACCCCGGACCGGACCAGTATTCGGCCTGCAACTCGCCATCGCGACGGCTGCCGCGAGGTAGCAAAAAGTTTCGCGGACCCGGCGGGCGCACGTAGAAACTGATTTTCTGACCGCTCGCGTCTTGATACACCACCATTGCCGCAGCACCTTGTTCGGTGCTGAGCAGTCGTCCGCTGACTGGCTTGAAGCCCGCCGCCGACAGGTCCGGCAAGCGATTGGCCTGGGTGAAATAGCGGTCGAGCCAGTCTTGCATATGCTGTTCGTCGCCGGTCTGGTAGTCGGCTGGGAGAATGCCCTGCTGGGCGAACAACCGGTACGCCTGCATGGCATCCGCCATGGGCGCTGCGGCGCGAAGCAGGGTCATTTCCCGCGCCTGCCAGCCGCTGACCCCGCCCACGCTGAGCGCCATCAGCAGCACCGCGGCGCTGGCAAGGTAGCGTCGGGAGCGGGATTTCAGGCGGCGGCGAATCATCGCCGGATCCAGATCCGGATTGGCCGGTTGCTGCAAGGCTCCGCCCAGCGCCGTGCGCAGCTGTTGCGCGTCCTGTTGCCAACCTCGGACCCGGGCGGCGATTTCGGGATGGGAGGCGAGGTAGCTCTGCATCAGGCGCTGGTCGGTAGGGCTCAGTTGGCGGTCGACGTACGCGTGCAAGTCGCTGTCGCTGGGGGGCATGCTGATCATTTGAGTATTCGCAAGGTAGGTCGGCTGATCTCACCGTCGCTGAGCTGGCGCAGAGCTTGGCGGGCGCGGGACAGGCGTGACATTACGGTGCCGGTCGGTACGTCGAGGATGTTGGCGACTTGCTGGTAGCTCAAGCCTTCCACCGACACCCACAGTAACAGCGCGCGTTGTTCTGTCGTCAGTTGGTCGAAGGCCTGGAGGGACGATTGCGCGATCACACTGCGCTCGGCCGAAGGATGGGCATCGTCGCGACCGGTGAAAAACTCCAGCATCCGCGCATAGCGCCGGGAGTGGCGATGAGCGTCGAGAAACTGCCGGTACAGAATCGAAAACAGCCAGGCGCGCAGGTCACCCTCCGGATGTTTGTCGTTCCATTTGGACAATGCCCGTTCCAGGCAGGTCTGCACCAGGTCGTCGGCGTTGCTGGGGTTGCGCGTCAGCGACACGGCAAAGCGCCGTAGCCTGGGGATGAGCTCGCGCAACTGTTCATCGAGTTCGTTCATGGGTCGTGGCTTCAAGGGCAGTCACTGCGCCGGGACTGGAAAGACGCCCCGCGAACGAGATTATTCCAACGCGGAAAAAATAAATACGCGGCGTGGGAATAAACCTGTCCGGCCTTCGTCTGACAGGTCCTTGCACAGATGGCCTCGGGCCTTGGAGCTGTTCTCATGGTTGATCCCTCATCCTCGCCGCGCCGGCCACCGTTGAGTGGCGCGCAACTGACCCTGCGCCTGGCCGGTATCGCGGTGATTGTCGCGGCGCTGGCCGGGGCGTTTGCCTACGTCAACGGCACACTCGACCCACAGCGTCTGACTCCCGATGCGCTGGTCAACGTGTTGGAAAAAAACAACGGAGTGCATCCGGGCTTCCGGCGCAATCACTCGAAAGGGGTTTGTGTCGCGGGGTATTTCGAGAGTACAGGTGAGGCGAGCGCGTTTTCCAGTGCCCAGGTGTTCACGTCGATGCGCACCCCCGTGGTCGGACGGTTCGCCTTGCCCAGCGGCAACCCCTATGCACCGGACGGCAGTGTGCCGATTCGCAGCCTGGCGCTGCGCTTCACCCAGGCCAACGGCCAGCAATGGCGCACAGGCATGAACAGCATGCCGGTGTTTCCGGTGGGCACGCCCGAAGCGTTCTACCAATTCCAACAGGCCCAGTTGCCGGATCCGGCTACCGGCAAACCCAACCCCACGGCTGTACCGGCGTTCTTTGCCGCGCACCCGGAAGCCATGCCGTTTTTGCAGTGGATCAAGACCGCCAGACCGTCGGCCAGCTATGCCACCGAAACCTATAACGGCATCAACGCGTTCTATCTGGTCAACCCGGCAGGGCAACGCCAGGCCGTGCGCTGGGGGGTGGTACCGCTGAGCCAGGACTCGGCGGATGCGGTGCCGGCCCAGGGTGCCGATTTCCTGGAGCAGGACCTGGTGAAGCGTCTTGCCAGCGGCCCCTTGCGTTGGCAGTTGAACATCACCCTGGCCAATCCGGGAGACCCGGTGAACGATGCCAGCAAGAGCTGGCCCGCTGACCGCAAGGTGCTCAATGCCGGTACGTTGGTGCTGGAGCGTACCCAGTCCCAGGACAACGGCGAATGCCGCGATATCAACTACGACCCGTTGATCCTGCCCAATGGGATCGAAGGTTCCGACGACCCGTTGTTGGCGGCGCGTTCCGCTGCCTACGCCAGTTCCTACCTGCGACGTACCAGCGAAGTGAGCCAACTGCCCGCCACCCTGGAGTCCCGCCCATGAGCGCCCCTCGTCACTTCGCACCGCTGGCGCGGCTGCTGCACTGGTTGATGGCCCTGATGATCATCGCCATGCTGTTTATTGGCGCAGGCATGGTCGCTTCGGTGTCCGAGCGCCATGAATGGCTGCTGCAATTACACAAGCCTTTGGGCATCGCGATTCTGTTGCTGGTGATCGTGCGGCTGATCGTGCGCTTCACCACCCGGCAGCCACCGTTGCCGGCCGATCTGCCGGGCTGGCAAATGCTGGCGGCCAAGGCCTCGCATGTTCTGTTGTACGCGCTGATGCTGGTCCTGCCGCTGCTGGGCTGGGGGATGATTTCCGCAGCGGGGGATCCGGTGATGCTCAGCCAGTCGTTGCAACTGCCGTCGATCCTGCCAGCAGACGCGCAGACATTTGCGTTGTTGCGCAAGGCTCACAGATACCTGGCTTATCTATTGTTCCTGACGGTGCTGGTACACCTGGCGGCAGCGTTGTTCCATGCCTGGGTGCGGCGCGATGAAGTGCTGGATAGCATGTTGCGTGGGCGAGGGTGATGCACATCCGTGGCGAGGGACCTTGCTCCCGCTGGACTGCGTAGCAGTCCTGTTTTTCAAGAGGAGCTTTCGCCCCAACGGGAGCAAGCTCCCTCGCCACGGGGACTGTGTCGCTTTTCAGCGCAGTTCGTCGACCATATCCGCAATCGTACTCAACACGTCCTTGCCCAACTGCATCGAGCGTTTGCCGGACCAGCCAGTGAGCGGGTTCGGGTGATCGTCGTGGTCCTTGAACGGCATTTCCAGGGTCAGGGACAGGCAGTCGTATTTCTGCCCGACCGCGTTGCAGGCCAGGGTCATGTTGGCCTGGCCCGGCTCATCGCGGGTATAGCCGTGGGTGGTCTGGAAGTCTTTGGTCTGGTGCTTGAGATGGCTGCGAAACTGCTCTTCGAGTTTTGCGATGCGCGGCGTGTAGCCCGGATTGCCTTCGCAGCCGGCGGTGAAGACATGGGGGATCGTCTCATCGCCATGAGCATCGAGGAACAGGTCGACGCCATACTTTTCCATCTGCTGCTGGACGAACAGGACTTCAGGGCTGACCTCCTGACTGGCGCTCTGCCAGGCCCGGTTCAGATCCTGGCCCATGGCATTGGTGCGCAGGTGGCCGTGGAAGGCGCCGTCCGGGTTCATGTTCGGCACCAGGTACAGATCGGCTTTGGCGAGCAGGCGATTGAGTTGCGCATCGTCATGATGTTGAAGGCGCTCGATCACGCCCTCCATGAACCATTCAGCCATATGCTCACCCGGGTGTTGCTGGGCGATGATCCAGATTTTGCGCTGGCCTTCAGCACCGCTGCCCTTGCGCAGCAGTTGAATGTCACGACCTTCCACGCTTTTGCCCACGGCCAACAGTTCGGTGCCGGCCTTGTGCAGTGCCTGCTCGATCAGCCAGTCGTGACGGCCACGGCTGTAGGGTTCGAAATAGGCGAACCAGGCGTGGGATTGTTCGGCCTCCAGATGGAGGCGCAGGGCATCGCCTTCGAATTGCGTCGGGATTCGGAACCAGTTGACGTGGTCGTACGATGCAACCGCCTGGTAACCGCTCCACCCCTTGCTATAAGACGACTGGCTGGCATTGAGCAGGCGAAAGGAATATTCCTGACCGACATGCAGGCCGCTGGCCTTGAAGTGGAACCACTGGAAATGGGCGCTGCGGGTATCGGGCCGAATCCTGAGTAACGACTGCAACGGGTTGCTGACGTCGACCACCTCAATGTTGCCGCTGTCGAAATTGGCGCTGATGTCAAAGGAAGATTTAGCCACGGTCACAATTCCTTGTAAGGATTTTTATGGCCGTTACTTTACACGCAAGAGGCAGGGCGTCGGACGATTTACGTCAAAGAAAGGGGGGGGCATCCTCCCTGGACGCTGAGCCAGCTTAGAGATTCGGCAATTGATTCTCAAGTGCGGGTTGTCGATGCTGCCTGGCCGATGCGAGCGGTGCCGGACTTTTGTAAATGGATATTCATTTGCTATCATCGCCGCCATCGAATCAGCAACATCAAAGACTTCATTAGCCTGAAGCCATAAGCCGAAAATCGGCAAAAAAAAGACCCGGCAAAAAGCCGGGTCAAAAACCGTGATTAGCCTGATGAGGAGATATTCCAGAAGTCCGACCTAAGGCTTTCTGGTCTATCGACTGATCTCGCGACCAGCTGATGCAATAATAATCATTATCATTTGCAAGTCAAATGATTTTATCGCGTCGATTGGAATCTTTTTTCTGGTCGTCCACCTTCGTGACGACCTTCCCAAGGGTTACACCTGGCGAGTAGGGTAGCCATCCAGGGATCGGTCAAGCATCACCTTGACCAGATCGATCATATGCACCACCGAGAAGGCGAGGTCGCGGCTCGAGCCATCCAGCCGATTGGCCGACTCATGAGCGGTGGCAGCTGCACATCGCAGTAAGTCGCAGGCGTGAACCAAGGCTTCCTCGGCACCAATGTTGCGATTCACGTCAAAGAATCGATGTTCCGTCTTTTCCTCCGAAACAGCTGGTTTCAAGTAATAGTCAAGGGCGCGCTGGGCTGCAGGACAATCCTGAAGCGGAGGAAATGTGCCGTTGAATGGGCTGTTGGGCAGGTCTTTATTGGATGTGTCCATGGTGTCGGGAATCTCCGTGTAGAGGGCTGAACTCCTGAATCCAGAATAGTACCTGTCGTAATTGTGACGATAATTTAAATACTACAAGTTGTGTTTTGAGGGTCGGAGGCGCCCACGTATCGTGCCGCACATGGATAAATGGATAGAGTTGGTCAAGGCCAAAATGAAGGAGCTGCACATCACGCAGGTGGTGCTTGCAGAACGGTTGGGAATGTCCCAGGGCGGCGTCGGCCATTGGTTGACCAAACGCCGGGAGCCCAGTGTCAAAGACATGAATCGAGTCCTGAAGGAGCTAGGACTGGAATTTCTTGAAGTAGCAACGGTGATTCGTGAGCCGGACACTTCCACCGAAGAGGGCATGGCCCTGGCGCACAAGTACAACCCGTACTTCCGCTATCCGGTCAGTGAATGGCATGAACTGAACAACATCCGCGAAGGCGACCCAGGTGCCTACAGCCCTTCACGCTATGAACTGACGGATTACCATGCCCGGGGAGACGCGTTCTGGCTGGTAGTGGTGGGTGATGCGATGACGGCGCCGAGCGGGTTGAGCATCCCCGAGGGAATGTCGATCCTTGTAGACCCGGCCGTCGAGGCGGTGCCCGGCAAACTGGTCGTCGCGTACTTGCCCGGCAGCAGCGACGCGACCTTTCGTAAGCTGATCGAGGAGAGCGGGCAGCGTTACCTGGTCCCGCTCAATCCGACTTACCCGAAAAACCTCTACACCGAACAATGCCGCATCATCGGCGTGGTGGTGCAGGCGACGATCAGGTTCTGACCGGATCGGCTCCTGGAACGGGCCGATTCCTACTCCTCGAACGCCACCAGGGCGCTGCCCTCACTGACCATTTCACCTTCCTGGCAGTACAGCGCCTTGATCACCCCGGCCTTGGACGCACGGATGCTGTGCTCCATTTTCATCGCCTCCAGAACCACCAATTGCGCCCCGGCCTCCACGGTCTGGCCGATGCTCACCAGAACCCGGACGATGCTGCCGTTCATGGGCGCGGTCAGGCCTCCTTGGTGACCGTGACTGGCTTCTGCAGCGGCCAGCGGATCGAACAGATCGATTCGGTGCAGGTCATCCGCCCATTGCAGATACAGGCTATCGCCTTGGCGGATCGCCTGATGATAGCGGCGCAGCCCATTGTGCTCGACCACCAGTTGCTCGCCTTTCAGTTCAGCGCAACCGGCCGTCATGTCCAGGGTAATCGCCCGGTCCTGACCTTCGCAGCTCAGGTGCAGGGTGATTTCGTTCGCCAATCCCAGGCGCAGCCCGGCGGTATCGGCCCAGGGTGAGTACACGTCATCAGGTCGTACGCGGGGCGTGAGACTCAAGGCGAAACCTTGAGCGGCGGCATACCAGAATCCGTCGTCCAGCTCCCCCTGCTCCGGCAGTAATTGCGCCTGGTGACGTGGGATAAATCCGGTATCCAGCTCCGCCGCTGCGAAAGCAGGATGAGCGACGATGCGCCGCAGAAAACCGATATTGGTCCTGAGCCCACCGATGGCGAACTCATCGAGCATGCCGAGCAAGCGCAATCGCGCCTGCTCACGGTTTTCTCCCCAGGCAATCAACTTGCCGAGCATCGGGTCGTAGAACGGCGAGATCTCATCGCCTTCTTCAACCCCGCTGTCGACCCGGCGTCCCGGTCCTTGGGACGATTCGCGGTACAGCGCCAGGCGCCCGGTAGCCGGCAGGAAATCGTTGGCCGGGTCTTCGGCATACAGGCGTACTTCGATCGCATGACCCCGCAACGGCACTTGCTCCTGGGTGATAGGCAACGGCTCGCCCTGGGCGACGCGGATCTGCCAGGCCACCAGGTCCAATCCGGTGATCGCTTCGGTGACCGGGTGCTCGACCTGCAACCGGGTGTTCATCTCCATGAAGAAAAACTCACCCCGCGAGTCCAGCAGGAACTCCACCGTGCCTGCCCCGACATAGCCGATGGCCTGGGCTGCGCGTACTGCTGCTTCCCCCATCGCCCTGCGCAACTGTGGGGGCAGACCGGGGGCAGGGGCCTCCTCTACCACTTTCTGATGGCGGCGCTGGATCGAGCAATCGCGCTCGTTGAGATACAGGCAGTTGCCGTGACGATCAGCGAAGACCTGGATTTCCACGTGGCGCGGCTTGAGCAGGTATTTTTCCACCAGCATCCGCGAATCGCCGAACGACGATTGCGCTTCACGTTGTGCCGAGGCCAGGGCTTCGGCCAGTTGGCTGACTTCCTCGACGACCTTCATGCCCTTGCCGCCACCGCCGGCGGTGGCCTTGAGCAACACCGGATAGCCAATGCGCTCGGCCGCCTCGCGGAAGGTTTCAAGGTCCTGGGCTTCGCCGTGATAGCCCGGCACCAAGGGCACGCCGGCAGTTTCCATCAGGGCCTTGGCCGCGGATTTGCTGCCCATCGCATCAATGGCCGAGGCCGGCGGGCCTAGGAAGATCAAACCGGCGTTTTCAATCGCCCGGGCGAACCCGGCGTTCTCGGACAAGAAGCCGTAGCCAGGATGGATCGCTTGGGCGCCACTGGCCTGGGCGGCGGCGATCACCTTGTCGATCTGCAGGTAGCTGTCCGTCGCCTTGCTGCCGCCCAGATCAACGCTGATGTCGGCTTCACGGCTGTGGCGGGCATTGCGGTCGGTGGCACTGTGCACCGCCACGGTGGTCAGGCCCATGGCCTTGGCGGTGCGCATCACGCGGCAGGCGATTTCGCCGCGGTTGGCGACCAGCAAAGTGGTGATGGCAGGGGCGCTCATTGACGCGGCTCCTTGTTGTTCGGCTCGGCTTGCCAGCTCGGCGTACGTTTTTGCAGGAATGCCCGCAGACCTTCCTGACCCTCGGGGCTGACGCGGATGCGGGCGATGGCGTTTTCGGTGTAGCGTCGCAGCGCCGGGGTGAGGGCGCCGTTGCCGACTTCACGCAGCAGTTCCTTGCTGGCGCGCATGGCCGCCGGGCTGTTGAGCAACAGGTTGGCGATCCATTGCTCGGCCTGATCATCCAGCGTCTCGGCCGGGTAACTTTCCGACAATAAACCGATCTCTTTCGCACGTTGGCCACCGAAGCGTTCAGCGGTCAAGGCGTAACGTCGCGCTGCCCGCTCGCCGATCGCCTGCACCACGAACGGACTGATCACCGCCGGTGCCAGGCCAATGCGTACTTCCGACAGGCAGAACTGTGCTTCATCGGCACCGATGGCCATGTCACAGGCGCTGATCAGCCCCAGCGCACCGCCGAACGCCGCGCCCTGGACGACTGCCAGCGTGGGAATCTTCAGTTTGGCGAGGTTGTACATCAGTTCCGCCAGCTCACGGGCGTCGTCGAGGTTGGTGTGGTAGTCGAGCTCGGCCGATTGCTGCATCCAGGCCAGGTCGGCACCGGCGCTGAAATGTTTGCCTCGGCCGCGGATCAGCAGGAAGCGCAGGCTCGGATCGCTGCTGATCTGGTCCAGGGCCAGGATCAGCTCGCGGATCATCTCGGCGTTGAAGGCATTGTTCTTCGACTCGCGGCTCAGCCACAGGGTGGCGACGCCACGGGAATCGGTGAGCAGTTCCAGGGTGTTGAAATTTTCCATGGGCATTCCCCGTTTACATCCGGAACACGCCGAAGCGGCTCGGTTCGATAGGCGCATTGAGTGACGCGGACAAGGCCAGACCCAGTACATCGCGGGTCTGGGCGGGGTCGATGACGCCGTCGTCCCAGAGTCTTGCGCTGGAATAATAGGGGTGGCCCTGTTCTTCGTACTGGTCGAGGATCGGCTGCTTGATCTCGGCTTCCTGATCGGCACTGAACGGATGGCCGCTGCGCTCGGCCTGTTCGCGCTTGACCTGAACCAGCACCCCGGCCGCCTGTTCGGCACCCATCACGCCGATTCGCGCATTCGGCCACATCCACAGGAACCGCGGGTCGTACGCCCGGCCACACATACCGTAGTTGCCCGCCCCGAAACTGCCGCCGATGATCACGGTGAATTTCGGTACTTTGGCGCAAGCCACGGCGGTCACCAGCTTCGCCCCATGCTTGGCGATCCCGCCGGCCTCGTATTTCTGGCCGACCATGAAACCCGTGATGTTCTGCAGGAACAGCAGCGGAATGCCGCGTTGGCAGGCCAGCTCGATGAAATGCGCGCCTTTTTGCGCCGCCTCGGCAAACAGAATGCCGTTGTTGGCCAGGATCGCGACCGGGTAACCGTGCAGATGGGCAAAGCCGCACACCAGCGTCGTGCCGAACAGCGCCTTGAACTCATCGAATACCGAGCCATCCACCAGGCGTGCGATCACTTCCCGGACATCGAACGGTTGTTTGGGATCGGCTGAAACCACGCCGTACAACTCGTCACCCGAATACAGCGGGGCGATGGGTTGGCGTTGCTGCAGCTCACCGAGTTTGCGCCAGTTGAGGTTGGCCACGCTGCGCCGGGCCAGGGCCAGGGCATGTTCGTCGCTGTCGGCGTAGTGGTCGGCGACTCCGGAAATCTTGCAATGCACATCGGCACCGCCCAGGTCCTCGGCGCTGACCACTTCGCCAGTGGCGGCTTTTACCAGGGGCGGGCCGGCCAGGAAAATGGTCGCCTGTTGGCGGACCATGATGGCTTCATCTGCCATCGCCGGCACATAGGCGCCGCCAGCGGTGCAGGAGCCCATCACCACCGCCAGCTGAGGAATGCCCTGGGCGCTCATGTTGGCCTGGTTGAAGAAAATCCGCCCGAAGTGCTCGCGGTCCGGAAACACCTCGTCCTGACGCGGCAGATTAGCGCCGCCGGAATCCACCAGATAAATGCATGGCAGGCGGTTCTGCTGGGCGATGGTCTGGGCGCGCAGGTGTTTCTTCACGGTCAGTGGGTAGTAGGAGCCGCCTTTGACCGTCGCGTCGTTGGCGACGATCATGCATTCGACGCCTTCCACCCGACCTATGCCGGTAATCACGCCGGCGGCGGGCACGTCTTCACCATAGACCTGATGAGCGGCGAGGGGGCTGATTTCCAGGAACGGCGAGCCGGGATCGAGCAATCGGTTGATGCGTTCACGCGGCAGCAGTTTGCCCCGTGAAGTATGCCGTTCCTGGGCCTTGAGGCCGCCGCCTTGTCGGACCTGGGCGAGCAAGGTGTGCAGCGCTTCGACCTGTTCGAGCATTGCGTCGCGGTTGGCGATGAAGTCGGGCGAACGCGGGTTGAGCTGGGTGTGCAAAATCATGGCTACTCCGTAGCAGCTTTGAGCTTCAAGCCACAAGCTACAAGCAAGAGCGCAGTTCGCTTGCCGCTTGTTGCTCGTAGCTGACGAAATTCATTTCGTTTCGTTGAACAGTTCGCGACCGATCAACATGCGACGAATCTCACTGGTGCCGGCACCGATTTCATACAACTTGGCGTCCCGTAGCAGGCGACCGGCCGGGAATTCATTGATGTAGCCGTTGCCGCCGAGAATCTGGATCGCGTCGAGGGCCATCTGGGTGGCGCGTTCAGCACTGTAGAGAATCACCCCGGCAGCATCCTTGCGGGTGGTTTCGCCGCGCTCGCAGGCCTGAGCCACGGCATACAGGTAGGCGCGGCTGGCATTGAGCTGGGTGTACATGTCTGCGACTTTGCCCTGGATCAACTGGAATTCGCCGATGCTCTGGCCGAACTGCTTGCGGTCATGAATGTACGGGACGATCAGATCCATGCAGGCTTGCATGATCCCGGTCGGGCCGCCGGACAACACCACCCGTTCGTAGTCCAGACCACTCATCAGCACTTTCACACCGCCGTTGAGCACGCCGAGAATGTTTTCTTCCGGCACTTCGACGTCATCGAAGAACAGCTCGCAGGTGTTGGAGCCGCGCATGCCGAGCTTGTCGAACTTGTTGCTGCGGCTGAAGCCTTTCCAGTCGCGTTCGACAATGAACGCGGTGATGCCGTGGGGACCTTTTTCCAGGTCGGTCTTGGCATAGATCACGTAGGTGTTGGCATCCGGGCCGTTGGTGATCCAGGTCTTGCTGCCGTTGAGTACGTAGTGGTCGCCACGCTTGTCGGCGCGTAATTTCATCGAGACGACGTCGGAACCGGCGTTCGGCTCGCTCATCGCCAGCGCGCCGATATGCTCGCCGCTGATCAGCTTGGGCAGGTATTTGATTTTCTGATCATGGTTGCCGTTACGGTTGATCTGGTTGACGCAGAGATTGGAGTGAGCGCCGTAGGACAGGGCGACCGACGCCGAGCCACGGCTGATTTCTTCCATCGCCACCACATGGGCCAGATAGCCGAGGCCCGCGCCGCCGTATTCTTCCGGTACGGTGATGCCCAGCAGGCCCATGTCGCCGAACTTGCGCCACATGTCGGCAGGAAACAGGTTGTCGCTGTCGATCTGAGCCGCGCGAGGGGCCAGCTCGGCCTTGACGAAGGCTTGTACCTGGTCGCGCAACATGTCGATGGTTTCGCCGAGGGCAAAATTCAGGGATGGATAGCTCATGGGACACCTTTGGCTTTTTTGTAGGGTGTGGAGGAGCGATGAAGTGGCTCTCACCTTTACGTTAACGTAAGCCTGCGATGGATGGCTGTCAATCGCCTTTACGTTAACGTCAACTTGAGCGAGAGTAAGAGCGCTTTATCAGCTTTTGTGGCGAGGGAACTTGCTCCCGCTCAAGCGCGTAGCGCTCGTATCTAGTTGGCGCGTGCTTACTATGACGACTGCTGCGCAGCCGAGCGGGAGCAAGCTCCCTCGCCACAGAAGCCTGTGTGCACAAGGTTCACCGCTACACCCACTAATAAAGACAAGAGGGGGCGTCATGGATCAACCCGGTTCGCAATCGCAGCTCAGCTACACCCGAGGCTCGCAGGCCAAGGGTCTGCTGGCGCAAACCATCGGCGAGGCTTTCGACCAGACCGTTCAGCGGTATCCCGACGGCGAGGCGCTGGTGGTTCGTCACCAGTCGTTGCGCTACACCTGGCGGCAGCTGGCCGAAGCGGTGGACCTGCACGCCCGGGCCTTGCTGGCGCTGGGTTTGCAGCCCGGCGATCGCCTCGGTGTCTGGGCGCCCAATTGCGCTCAATGGTGCATCAGCCAGTTCGCCAGTGCGAAGATTGGCGTGATCCTGGTCAACATCAATCCGGCCTATCGCACCTCCGAACTGGAGTACGTGCTTAAACAATCCGGCTGCCAGTGGCTGGTGTGTGCCGGTGCGTTCAAGACTTCGGACTACCACGCGATGCTGCAAGCCCTGGCGCCGGAGTTGGCCGAGCAGTCAATCGGCCATTTGCGCAGCGAGCGCCTGCCGGAGTTGCGTGGGGTGATCAGCCTCGATCCCCAGCCCCCATCCGGTTTCCTGCCCTGGTCGCAATTGACAGCCCTTGGCGCAGCGGTGACGCCTGCACGACTGGCCGAGCGCCAATCCAGCCTGCATTACGATCAAGCGGTGAATATCCAGTACACCTCCGGTACCACCGGTTTCCCCAAGGGCGCGACTCTCAGTCATCACAATATTCTCAACAATGGCTACATGGTCGGCGAAAGCCTGGGCCTGAGCGACATCGACCGGTTGGTGATCCCGGTGCCGCTCTACCATTGCTTCGGCATGGTCATGGGCAACCTGGGCTGCATGACCCATGGCAGCACCATGATCTACCCCAACGATGCCTTTGATCCGCTATTGACGTTAAAGACCGTCGCCGACGAAAAGGCCACCGCGTTGTACGGCGTACCGACCATGTTCATCGCCATGCTCGACCAGCCGCAGCGGGGCGAGTTCGACCTGTCCAGCCTGCGCACCGGGATCATGGCCGGGGCCACCTGTCCGATCGAAGTGATGCGGCGGGTAATCGGCGAGATGCACATGAGTGAAGTGCAGATTGCCTACGGCATGACCGAAACCAGTCCGGTGTCACTGCAGACCGGTCCTGCGGATGAGCTGGAGCTGCGCGTGACCACCGTCGGGCGCACCCAGCCGCACCTGGAAAGCAAGATCATCGACGAGGCCGGAGACCTCGTGCCCCGGGGTACCATCGGCGAGCTGTGTACCCGCGGTTACAGCGTGATGCTCGGCTACTGGAACAACCCCGAAGGCACTGCCGGTGTCATCGACCAGGAACGTTGGATGCATACCGGTGACCTGGCGACGATGGACGAGCAGGGTTACGTCTGCATCGTCGGGCGTAACAAGGACATGATCATTCGCGGCGGCGAGAATATTTACCCCCGTGAGCTGGAAGAGTTTTTCTTTACACACCCGGCGGTGGCCGATGTACAAGTGATCGGCATCCCTTGTTCGCGCTATGGCGAAGAGATCGTCGCCTGGATCAAGTTCCATCCCGGCCACAGCGCCACGGAGCAGCAATTGCAGGCCTGGTGCAAGGAGCGCATTGCGCACTTCAAGACGCCACGTCACTTCAAGTTCGTCGAGGCGTTCCCGATGACCGTGACCGGCAAGATCCAGAAATTCCGCATGCGCGAAATCAGCATTGAAGAGCTGGGTGATAGGGCAGACTGAGCAAATCCGCCTGTGGGAGCGAGCCTGCTCGCGATAGCGGTGTAACAGTTGATATATCTGCAAGCTGACACTGCGCCATCGCGAGCAGGCTCGCTCCCACAGGGCTTGCGCCAGGAGAAACCTGAAATCCGGAAAGCACAAAGGGGAGCCGAAGCTCCCCTTTAATTTGTCGTCGCGTGCTCTTTTTTTATTATTGAGGGGCGGCCTGTTGTTGTTTTTGGCAGCCGTGGCCCTTTACCGCTGTTTTTGGCGATCCCCATCCGGGATCAAGAGCAAACGTATTTTTTTGAGCGCTGATCTGCTTTTTCGCCTGGCGATCCAACCGATTCGGGAGCTACCTGAAGGTAGTTTTATTATTCTCTGCCCGGTTGCGGGTTGCTCCTGGAAGCACCCTGAAAAGCACATCTTCTCCAAAAAAATCTGTTAGCTGCGTCTCTGCCGTGTTGTTTTTGTTATGTCAGAGTCGTTTCGTCTTGTTTTTATTGGGTTTGCTGCTTTTTTTTATTCTTGTTATGCCAGAGATATAGCAGGTGGCGTGCCAACTTTTAAAAATCCTTATAAATCAGGGTATTGGGTTTTTTCGCCGAAAATCCTGTCGGTGCAAACCTGACAAATTGTTTCCGTGTTACTCGTTTCGCCGCCGTTACAAAGCCAGCGGTAACACCTCACTGTGCACGGCGGGCCTTGGCGACGCGTGAACCGGTAGGGCGACCTAGCACGGCACAGATGTGTTGACCGGCGTCGATCAGGGCATCCAGATCAACACCGGTTTCTATACCCAAGCCATTGAGCAGGTACAGCACGTCTTCGGTCGCAACATTACCGCTGGCGCCCTTGGCATAAGGACAGCCCCCCAGGCCGGCGATGGAACTGTCGAACACTGCGATGCCTTCCAGCAGGCTGGCGTACACGTTGGCCATGGCCTGGCCATAGGTGTCGTGGAAGTGACCGGCGAGCTTGTCCCGTGGCACCTGCGCACCCACCACTTCGAACATCCTGCGCGTGGCGCCGGCAGTGCCCGTGCCGATGGTGTCGCCCAGAGACACTTCATAGCAGCCCATCTCATACAACTCGCGGGCGACCCAGGCGACCTGCTCAGGCTTGACCGCACCTTCGTACGGGCAGCCCAGCACGCAGGACACGTAACCGCGCACGCTGACGCCGTGCTGCCGGGCGGCTTGCATGATCGGTGCGAAGCGTTCCAGGCTTTCCTTGATGGAGCAATTGATGTTGCGTTGGGAAAATGCTTCGGAGGCGGCGGCAAACACTGCCACTTCTTTCACGCCGGCGGCGAGTGCGTCTTCAAAACCCCGCAGGTTCGGTGCCAGGGCGCCATATGTTACGCCGGGCTTGCGTTGGATCTGTGCGAACACCTCGGCGGAACCGGCCATCTGCGGCACCCATTTGGGTGAGACAAAACTGCCGACTTCGATGTAGCCCAGGCCGGCGGCGCTCAAGGCGTCCACCAGGCGCACCTTGTCGGCGACGCTGATGGGTTGCGCTTCGTTCTGCAGGCCGTCACGGGGGCCGACTTCGATCAAGCGTACAAAGGAGGGGAGGGACATGGGGTTGACCTGTGTGGTTTGCCAATGATGTCGAGAACGATGATGTCTCCCACAGAGGCAGTTGTGTCATTGGATTATTCATCACCGTTGATCGTCTGCTCCAGCGCCTGGATGCAGCGTTCTTCGGCGGTGTCGAGTTCCAGTTTCATCTGCTCGATGTCCAGCAATTGCTGTTCGAGTTGTTCCCGGCGTTCGGCAATTTTCGCCAGCATGCTGTGCAGCTGTTTCTGGTTGCCGCTGGTGGGGTCGTAGAGCTCGATCAGCTCGCGGCACTCGGCCAGGGAAAAACCGATGCGCTTGCCCCGCAGGATCAGCTTCAGGCTGACTTTGTCCCGGGGCGAGTAGATACGTTCCTGGCCCCGACGCTCCGGGCTGAGCAGGCCTTGTTCCTCATAGAAACGGATGGCCCGCGTGGTGATGTCCAGCTCGCGGGCGAGGTCGGAGATGCTATAGGTCTGGCTGCTCATGGAAGCGCTCGAAACGAAAAGGGCTGGCGCTAAGCTAAAGGCAGGTTGACGTTCGCGTCAAGCAAAGGGCTGTTGGTGCTCGACGGTAAAAGCAGAACCTGTGGGAGCGAGCCTGCTCGCGATAACGGTAGATCGGCCGACATCAGCGCTGACTGACCTGACGCTATCGCGAGCAGGCTCGCTCCCACAGTATCGATTTCCTAGACCTTCTCCAGCTTCTTCTCATGCGCCGTCACCTGCTGGCACAGCTCGATCATCTGCTCACGCATCCAGCGGTTGGCCGGGTCCTGGTCGGTGCTTTCATGCCAGTAGAGGTGGGTCTCCACCGGCGGTACATCGTTGACCGGCAACTGGAAGGCGTGCAGGTCGTGGCGACGTGCGAAGCGTTCCGGGACGGTCATGACCATATCGGTCTGCTGCAACACCTGGGAGGCCATCAAATAATGTTGCGAGCGCAAGGCAATCTTGCGCTGGATGCCCATCTTGCCCAGGGCCAGGTCGACGTAGCCCAGCCCATTGCGGCGGCTGGAGATATGCACGTGGGTCTGGGCCAGGTAGTCGTCAAGGCCGATTTTCTCCTTGCCCGCCAAGGGATGGCCTCTGCGCATGGCGCATACATAACGGTCCTCCATCAGCTTGACGTGGCGCACCTGTGGGTCGGTATTGAGTGGCGCATCCACGGCGAAGTCGAGGCGCCCGGCTGCCAGTTCCTTGGTGGTTTCCCGGCGCTTGGACAGGAAGCTCTCGATGGCCACGGTCGGCGCCAGACGGCGCAGGCGCTGGAACAGTGGCGGCAGGATCACGCCCTCGGTGAGGTCGGTCATGCTGATGCGGTAAGTCTTGACTGCCTGCAACGGGTTGAAGATCCGGCTTTCCTGCACCGATACCCGCAGCAGCGACAAGGCGTTGCGCACCGGGCCGATGATGTTCTGGGCCATCGGGGTGGGCACCATGCCCTGGGCGGTGCGCACGAACAACGGGTCGTTGAACGTTTCGCGCAAACGCGCCAAGGCGTTGGACACCGCCGGCTGAGTGATGCCGACGATCTGCCCGGCACGGGTCAGGTTGGCTTCGGTGTAGATCGCATCGAAGACGATGAAGAGATTGAGATCGACCTTGCTCAGATTCATGGCGCTGCACTCTTATTCTTGACTTGTTGTGAGGGGCCCGGTGGCGATGAAAATCAGTGAACCATATATCGGTGATGAATGTTAATACATGCCGAGAATAGGTTAGGTAAATTTTCGTAGCTGAACTAGGATCGTTTTCATGACCTAAAACAACCTCTGCCAGAAGGTGCTGCCCATGGATTTCGCCTATTCCCCCAAGGTTCAGGAACTGCGTGAACGCGTCACGGCGTTCATGGATGCCTACGTCTACCCGGCCGAAGCGGTGTTCGAACGGCAAGTGGCCGAAGGCGACCGTTGGCAGCCCACGGCCATCATGGAAGAGCTCAAGACCAAGGCCAAGGCTGAAGGCCTGTGGAATCTGTTTCTGCCTGAGTCAGAACTGGGTGCCGGTCTGACCAACCTGGAATATGCGCCGCTGGCGGAAATCATGGGGCGTTCCTTGCTGGGGCCGGAGCCGTTCAACTGCTCGGCGCCGGACACTGGCAACATGGAAGTGCTGGTGCGTTACGCCAATGAGGAACAGAAGCAACGCTGGCTCGAACCGCTGTTGCGCGGCGAGATCCGTTCGGCTTTTGCCATGACCGAGCCGGACGTTGCCTCCTCGGACGCCACCAATATGGCTGCCCGTGCCGAGCGTGACGGCGACCAGTGGGTGATCAACGGCAAGAAATGGTGGACTTCAGGCGCTTGCGACCCGCGCTGCAAGATCCTGATCTTCATGGGCCTGAGCAACCCCGATGCACCGCGCCATGCCCAGCATTCGATGATCCTGGTGCCGGTGGACACCCCTGGAGTAAAAATCGTACGACCGCTGCCGGTGTTCGGCTACGACGACGCACCCCATGGTCATGCCGAAGTCGTGTTCGACAACGTTCGGGTGCCGTACGAAAACGTGTTGTTGGGTGAAGGACGCGGCTTTGAAATTGCCCAGGGGCGCCTTGGCCCAGGACGGATTCACCACTGCATGCGTTCCATCGGCATGGCCGAGCGGGCATTGGAATTGATGTGCAAGCGTGCCGTCAGCCGCACCGCCTTCGGCAAGCCGCTGGCGCGCCTGGGTGGGAATGTCGACAAGATCGCCGACTCACGGATGGAAATCGACATGGCGCGCCTGCTGACCTTGAAAGCAGCGTACATGATGGACACTGTCGGCAATAAAGTGGCCAAGAGCGAAATCGCCCAGATCAAGGTCGTCGCGCCCAATGTCGCTTTGAAGGTCATCGACCGGGCGATTCAGATCCATGGTGGGGCCGGGGTTTCCAACGATTTCCCACTGGCCTACATGTATGCCATGCAACGCACCCTGCGCCTGGCCGACGGCCCGGACGAAGTGCACCGCGCCGCCATCGGCAAGTTCGAGATCGGCAAGTACGTGCCCAAGGAAATGCTGCGTAGCGGGCGCTGAAGGCAATCTTGCATCCGCCAATAGACCCCTGTGGAGGCGGGCTTGCCCGCGAAGAGGGCGGCACCTTCAAAAGAGATGCAAGCCGACCCACCGCATTCGCGAGCAGGCTCGCTCCCACAGAGGAGCATCGCGGCCACCTGGATCTCCTGTGGGAGCGAGCCTGCTCGCGATGCGCTCCTGAATGCACCTCAGGGCTGGAGGTCAGGTCACTCTTTGACGCTCATGTATTCCTCGGCCCAGCGGATGTATTCCTCGGGCTGGGTGTAGGTGTGGGTCAGTTCGGTGGCGCTGAGGTCTGAAGCCTGGGTGAAGATCTGCCGCTGTTCGCGCAGGCTGTCATAGGTGGCCTTGATCGCGGCGAAGTAGGCGCCATGGCCGTCGATGGTCACCCGCACGCCCAGTTCAGCCAGGCGTTTGTCGTCGCGCAGCAGCGGGTTGCCATAGGTGACGAGCATCAGTGGCACGCTCAGGTTTTCGCTGATCTTTTCCAGATGCTCGAAATCCTGTACCCCTACCATGCAAATCCCGTCCGCCCCGGCCCGTTCATATTGCTGGGTACGGCTGATGATTTCCTGGACCGGCAGAATCCCGGCATTGGTACGGGCGATGATCGCCATTTCCGGGTCGACGCGCGCCTCCAGCGCCGCACGAATCTTGCCGACGCCTTCGGCCACTCCGATCAGGTCCGTGGACTTGCGGCCAAACTGGGCCGGCAACAGGGTGTCCTCGATGGTCAGCGCGGCCACGCCGGCACGTTCCAGTTCAATGATGGTGCGCATCACGTTCAAGGCGTTGCCGTAGCCGTGGTCGGCGTCGGCGATCACCGGCAGTTGCGCCACCCGGCCTATGCGGGTGGCCTGTTCGGCGAACTCGCTGAGGGTGATCAGGGCAAAGTCCGGCGCGCCCAGCACCTGCAACGAGGCGACCGAGCCGCCCAGGATCCCCACTTCAAAACCCAGGTCGGCGGCGATGCGCGCCGACATCGGGTCAAACACGGATGCGGTGTGGTAGCAGGTCTTGGAAGCCAGCAGTTGACGGAAGTTGCGGCGCAAATCTTGATGAGAAAGCCTGGACATGTGAGTTCCACCATGGAATGGAACGGCTTGAGCAAAAGTGTCAACGCCGAAAGAGCCAAAGGCTATCACGTGGCAAGCAAAAAGAAGATGACGAATGCGCATGGGCCATGCTTTCAGCGCATCGTCAGAAAGGCCACAACCCGCAGGACAGTAGCCTGGCAGGGCGCGCCGACCTAAAGAAAGCGGGGTCAGTCTGGGTATGGCAAGTTCCAGATTTCCTTGATTTCGTGGATGTTCCCCACATTGAAGCGCGTCGGAAATCCCGGGATCGTGCAGTGGGTTTCGTTCGTCAAGTGCGTGGCGGTGTCGATCACATTGGAACCGGCCCGCAATAAAGGCGCCTCATCCCAGTCTTTGATCAGGTCAAGCATGGTTCATCTCCTTCTTTAGATTTATCGGAAAACATCGGGTCGGCTTTCAGCAACGACAACGTATCGTCGAACAAGGCGATCTCTTGCGCCGCTACGCCGGGGTGAACGGGTATGTAATCTTCATCGAAGCACCAGGCGTCATCGACCTGTTCCAGGTCTGCCGGATGAATAAGCAGGCTCAGTGAAGCGGACATTGAGGTCGGTGCTATTTGCCTGTGGATTTCGCGCAGTGCTGGCATATACAGAACTGTCCCTAGGGCAAGTTTCAGTATTCGCTGTTTGCCCAGTCGAGGCCTCTTACCCTTTTGCAGTGGCAGGTCATCCAGTATTTCGCGAATAACAGTGGTGTAACCATCGCCGCTATAACCCACCGAGTAAATTTCAAAGTCATGGTTGTGGTTCACGTTGTAGATAAAAGTTTCACTCTCATCGTGAGTCTCCACGGGGGACCAGAAACTCAGGCGCAGAGTGAAATCTTCATCACTGTGAAGGACAAAACCATAGGCGTTGTAAAGGCTGTTGCGTGTATCAAAGCCGTCTCGTTGCAGCGTGACGTACAGATGCGAACTTAATACTGAGCGGTTGGTGGCTAACGCTTGCAATGCTGCGCGAATTTCATCCTTATCACGTTGCAAGTCGTAACTTTTCAAGCGCTCGACAAATACTTCCAGCCTCATGCGGCTTGCTCGAATGGCAGGAGCAGGGTATCGAGACGGGCGTTGCGGTGTTTTTTCAACAGCGCCACGTAGCTCACCGCCGTTTGCGGATCAGCCAGATAGAGTGTCTGGAAGGCTTTCCAGGCGACGGCGGGGTGATAGTGATAGATCAATTCCCCGGCGACCCTGACGCTATCGGGGTCCTGAACCGCCTCGAGCAACTCGAGGCTCACCAGGTACCGTGCCGCGCTTTCGTCATGGGGTAGCCAGGCGACTTTGCGCAATGAAGTCCGATCAAATACATCGATGTCAGCCGTCCTGTCGGGCAGATTTATCCGACCGACCAACCCGGCGCCAGGTCGGTGGTAGTCGAACAATGTTCGGCGGCCATCCACCACGAGGGGATTATTTTGATCGATGAGACAAATCCCGGTTTTCTCAAGTTGTTGCGAGTTGATCGCGTACAGCTGAACTTCGAACGGTTGGTCAATGGCAAATAAAATACTCTGTCCGGGTACTGAATACAGTTGCGAGGCCCTGCTGCCTAGTGTGGGGGCCTTGATACTGATGTTGCCGATACCGCTGCTATGCAGTGTGAGGGTTGCGGTGTGCCGATTGGTCAAAGTCATGATGACCGCCTGCCGGGGGCGAGCGGTAGCGAATGTTGGATGATGCTTGAGGTCGACAATCAACTGGTTAATCTGCGCCGCCATGTCGAGTGACTTGATGGTTTCCGCGATGTATTCGAGTGGCATCTTTTTGGAAATTAGCGTTTTAATCATGAACAGAGCCGTGGCAGATGGCGACGTTCAAAAGTATGGGTTTTCAAACTCCTTGAGGGCAATTGACGAATTGTCGGCAAGTATTACTGATGGCTGGCGGGCTACGCCGCCTGCGCTTTTTGTCGGCGTTCGGGCAATGGTACGGCGCGCACTGTGTCCCCCGGTTGCACTTGCAGACGCTTGGCGGTGAGTCGGTCGACCAGCAGGCTATGGCCATGTTGATGCGCCCTGGCGCTGGTGACACGGCAGCTTTCCAGGCGCCGGTTATGGATCAGCCAGAACGGCGCTCGTGGGTCCGGCGTGCCAATGCCCAAAGTCAGCGCCTGGCTGTCACGCACAGTGCGGATGTTCGATACCGAGGCCTCGATCACCGGGCCCGCATCGAAAATATCGATATAGCCTTTATGGCTGAAGCCCTCGGCATTGAGGATTCTCATGGCCGGTTCGCTGTTCGGGTGGGCCTTGCCGATCACCGCTTGGGCCTGTTCCGTCAGCAGACAGGTGTACAGCGGCTGTCGCGGCATGAGCTCGGCAATGAAGGATTTATTACCCATGCCGGACAACTGGTCGGCATAAATGAAATCCTTTTTGAAGAAATGCCGGCCCAGGCTGTCCCAGAACGGCGAACAGCCTTGCTCGTCAGCATGCCCGCGCAGTTCGGCGATCAGTTTTTCACCGAACATCTGCGGGAACTCGGCCACGAACAACAGGCGTGCCAGGGACAACAGGCGCCCGTTGTGACCGTGACGTTGCTCGGGGTGCAGGAACAATGAGCAGACTTCCGATTGCCCGGTCATCTCGTTGTTGAGAAACAACGTCGGGATCTGCCGCTGGATGCCCAGTTCCGGCGCCGAGCTGACGGTCACCCCGACCCGATAGTTGTACCACGCTTCGCGCAGTCCAATCGCTCCGGTCAGCGCGCTGATCCCGACTACCTGGCGGTCATCGTCTTCGAGCACGAACAGATAATCGGCGTCGGCCCGTTCGACCTGCCCGGCGAAGGTGCGCTGGGCCCAGCGCACACGGTGGGCCAGGCGTTCTTCGTTGGCCGGCAGACTGGTAAAGCCGGGGCCCGCGCAACGGGCGAGCTCCAGCAGTGCGGGCAGGTCGGTGATGGCGACCGGGCGGACAATCATGATGCGGTTCCTTGGTCGTGAGAGGGGACGCGCCAATGCAAGACACGGGATCGAGTCGGGTTCATAAGGCCACCACCCGGATCTGCTCTCCATCGGTCACCCCCAGGGCCTCCAGCATGTCGGGCGTCAATGCCACGGGGCCGTCGGCGCTGACGTCCAGCTCGGCCACGATGGCCCGGTAATTTGCGAGGCCGTCGTTGCTCACCAGGTAACGGCCCCGAGCGTCGATCTGGTTGCTTTGCCGAGCGATGGCGTGGCGACTTTGACTGATGGAGCGGATGTTCGCGGTACGGGCATGCAGCGTCGGCCCTGCGTCGAACAGATCAACGTAACTGTTGGTCTCAAAACCTTCGCGTTCAAGAATGTCGAAGGCCTCCTGGCCGTCGGGGTGCACCCGACCGATGCAGTCCTGGGCGGCCGGCGGCAGCATGGGCACGTAGATCGGGTATTGCGGCATCAGGTCGGCGAGGAAGGTCCGGCTCTGCAAGCCGCACAACCGTTCTGCCTCCACGTAAGGTAGGTCGAAGAAGTGCTGGCCGATGGCGTCCCAGAACGGCGACTGGCCGTCCTCGGTGCTGAAGCCGACGATTTCGGTGATGACCGATTCGGCGAAGCGTCGCGGGTGGGCGGCGATAAACATGAGCCGGGCCCGAGACAGCAGTTCCGACTCCGGCGTGCGCACCCGCTGGGCGTCGATATGGAAACCGCGCAGCAGTGTCTGGCCGCTGAGGTCCTGGCACAACGAGAGTGCCGGAACGCCGTGCTGGATGTTCAGTTCCCGCGACTCGCTGGAAAACGGCCGATGACGCAAGCTGTAGAACGGCTCGTTGCAACCGGTGCTGGAGAGAATTTCCGAACAGCCTGCCAGGCGCCCGGAGACCAGGTCCTGCAATACGAAAAAATAGTTCTCGCCGCCGGCCACCTGTACATCGGCTTCGAACGAGGCACACGAATCGAGGATTTTCTCCCTCAGGCGCTCGGTGTCGTCGGGAAGCGACGTCACGCCCACCAGGCTGTCACGGGCCAACTGCTGCAATTGCGGCAGGTCGGTTAACTGAACTGGACGTAAAGCCAGCATGGAATGCACTCCTGTTCCAGGGAGCCCGATGTGCGGCACCAGGCTTGACGATCACTGTCGATGTCCACGCGCTTCTGTTATGAGCGGCCAGCCCCTTCGGCCGCTCGGGAAGCTCATTGGCCGGCCGGGTCGGGCAGGACGCTGCGGCTGCCGAATTTATTGAGCGCAAACAGATAGACCAGGCCAGCGGCTATCCAGATCAGGCCCAGTTTCTGCGCATCCACGCCCATGTTGTACATGATGGCCGCGACGATCGCGAAGCCCACCAGTGGGCAGACCAGGTGGCGAATCAGTTGGCCGGAGCGTTGGCGGCGCCAGTAATGATTGATCACGGTAATGTGCAACAGCATGAAACCGCTCAGGGCGCCGAAATTGACCAGGGAGGTCAGGGTGTCCACTGCGTCGATGAACAGGTAGCAGATCAGCAGCGACAGCAGCGCCACCAGGTATATGCTCAAGTACGGTGTGTTGTGTTTCGCATGCACCCTGGCCAACACTTTCGGCAATTTGCCGTCCCGGGCCATGCCGAACAACAGGCGCGACACTGCGGCCTGCGAGGTGATCGCCACCGCCACGCCCCAGGCCAGCGCCGTGGCGACGGCGGTCAGGGTCGCCAGCCAACTGCCGGCCGCCAGCTCGGCTATTTCATAGAACGCAGTATCGGCGGACTTGAAACCCATCCCGGCCGCCAGGTCGGTGGCGATCCAGGTTTGCACCACGAAAATTGCGCCCATCACCAACAATGTCAGCAGCGCAGCCTTGCCGACGCTGCGGCCTGGCTGGTCTTTGATTTCTTCGGCGAGGGTGGAGATCGCATCGAAACCCAGGAACGACAGCACGGCGATGGACACGCCTTGCATCAACAGCGCGAAATTGAAGTGCTCGGGGCTGTACAACGGTGCCAGCGTCAACTGGCCGTTACCGGCACCGCCGTGCAGGGCATTCCAGGCGTAGAACAGAAAGATCCCCAGCACCATCAGTTGTGCCAACAGGAAAACCATATTCATCCGTGCGGTGAAGGTGATGCCGCGCAGGTTGACGAAGGTCGCGCTGACCAGGAACGCCAGGATGAAGCCGACCTTGGGAATTTCCGGGTAAAGATGGTTCAGCGCCATGGCCGCGTAGACGTAGAGCAACGGCGGAATCAGCAGGTAATCGAGCAGCATCAACCAGCCGGCGATGAACCCGACGTGTGGGTTCAAGCCTCGTTGCGCGTAGGAGTAGACCGAACCTGCCACCGGAAACGCCTGGGCCATGCTGCCGTAGCTTAGCGCGGTGAACAGCATCGCCACCATGCCCACGATGTATGCCAGCGGCACCATCCCCGGCGCTTCGGCGTTGACGTAGCCATACACGCCGAACGGGGCAATGGGGATCATGAAGATCATCCCGTACACCACCAGGTCCGTCAGCGACAGGCTGCGCTTCAATTCCTGCTTGTAGCCAAATGCCTCGATACTCATGAGCCGTTTTCCTTTTCAGCTGTGTGGGTTGCTTTGCGGGGCGCCGCAGACGTACCGCTGCGGCGCTACAGCAGTGGCGCCAGATAGGCGCTCCAGGTCCGTACCGCCTCGGGGGTGCGCAGCAGGTCGTTGCGCACTTCGATCAACACCGAATCCAGGCCGCGTCCATCGCCGTGCACCGGAACCGTCATGTCGCTCAGCGGGTTGATCTTGTAGGGCTGGTTGCCTGCCACCCGCAACGAATGCCGCGCCAACCCGTCGACGATACGCTGGGCATAGTCCCGGGCTTCGCCGAACAGCACCCCGGCTTCCAGCGCCCGCGGTTGACCGTAGAACACCGGGGTGAAGCTGTGGATACCCACCACTCGCACCGGGCGTTTATCGGCCAGGCGGGCGTCGATCAGCCCGCGCAGGCGATCATGGAAAGGGTGGAACAGGCATCGCTGGCGGTATTCGCGTGTGGCAGCGTCCAGGGACTGGTTGCCGGGAATCTGGTAGATCTCGCTCTGGGGTGGAATGCTGTCGGGCACATGCAGCGGGCGGTTGAGGTCAATCAACAGCCGGGAATAATTGGCCGACAGCAGCGTTGCGCCCAGGGTCTCGGACAGACGTTCGGCCAGGGTCAGAGCCCCGATGTCCCAGGCAATGTGTTCGCGGGAGGCGGTGTCGTCAAGGCCCAGGTCGTTCAGCGCCGGGGGGATGAAACGGCTGGCATGCTCGCACACCAGCAGCACCGGGTATTCCGAGTCTTCCCGAAGCAACCGGTAAGCCGGGCCGGTGTAGAGACCGGCTTCGGCACATTCAATAGATTCGCGCATAGTGCTCACAACGCTCCGCGGGTGACAGCGCCTGGGTCAAGGCCAGTTCCTGGGCCTTCAAGGCGAAGTAGGTATCGAGTAGCGGGGCGGGCAGGGTTTCGCGCAGCGCACCGCTGTTGCGCAGGCAGTCCAGTGCCTGGGCCAGGGTCGTCGGAAGGGCGATAATGCCACGGGCGCGGCGTTGTGCTTCATCCAATTGGTCGGGTATTTCATCGGTGATCGCTGTCAGCGCCAAGCGTTGCTGGATGCCCAGGCGTCCGGCGATCAACAGCGCGGCCATGGCCAGGTGTGGCGAGGCGGTGGCGTCCATGGCGCGGAACTCCAGGTTGTACTGGGTCGCCACCGGTCTGCCGCCCAAGGTTACGGTCGGGCAGATGCGCAGCGCCGCTTCACGGTTGCGCTGCCCCAGGCAGGTGTAGGACGCACTCCAGTGATGGGGTTGCAGGCGTTCGTAGGACACTGGTGTCGGTGCGGTCAGCGCGCACAACGCCGGCAGGTACTGCAACACACCGGCCGCCCACTGCTGGCCGAGGTTGGACAAGCCGTTGCCGCTGGTAGCGTCATGGAGCACCGGATCACCGCTCAGGTCTTGCAGGCTCAGGTGCAAATGCACGCCATTGCACACTGCATCTTGCGCAATCTTGGGGGCGAAGCTCAGGTCCAGGCCCATCTGCCGGGCGATCTCGCGGGTGATCTCGCGCACGTTTACCGCGCGGTCGGCGGCAGCCACCCCCAGTGTCGGACGGCAAGTGATTTCGTATTGATGTTTGCCGTATTCAGGCAGAAACATCTCCGGTTCGACGCCACCAGCCCGCAGGGCGCTGAGCAGCCAGCCGGCGAACCCGGCCTGCTGGCGCTGGGCCTGGAGGCTGAAGGCCGGTCGATCCGGCTGGGCCGGGGTGCTGTTGAGGCTGAACTCATGCTCAAACGCGGCGAAGACTTGCAGACCCAGCTCGGTGCGATAGCGCTCCACTTCGTCATGCAGCAGCGTGCGCGGGCAGGCCGCCCACGGTCGGCCATCGGTTTCGCGCACATCGCAATGGATGTAATCCAGGGCCGGGGCCTGGGCGTCCGGGCCGTTGTTGACCGTCACTCGGCTGGACAGGTCCGGCACCAGGCGCAAGTCGCCATAGGCGCCCCAAGGGTTGCTCGAAGCGATGATGTCCTGGGGCGTCAGCGCGCTGTTGGCCGGTACCCAGCCACACCCGGCCGCGACGTACTGGGGCAATTCATCGCTGGGAAACGAGCGACCGCGGGTGATGCCGATCAGGTCGGTGCTCACCAGCGTAGTGACGGGTAACGGTGCCAGGGGCGATGCCGCATCGAAGCGGTTCATGGCTGCATCTCCTGCAAGCGACCGAGCACGGTCCGGGTGTCGGTGATCCAGCAGTAACCCTTGATCGCGTTCAAGCAAGCCAGGTGGCGTTGTTCGGTATAGGTGGCGCAGGCGTCTTCTACCAGGGTCACCAGATAGCCACGGTCGGCGGCGTCGCGCACGGCCATGTCGACGCACTGGTCGGTGACGATGCCGGCGACGATCAGGTGCCGGGTCTGCAGGTTACGCAGCACGTAGTCGATGTTGGTGGAGTTGAACACGCCGGAGGAGGTCTTGGGCAGGACGATCTCGTTCTCCCGCGGCGTCAGTTCGTCGATGATCTGCGCTCCGGGGCTGCCCTTGGGCAGGTGCATGTCGGACAGTTTGTGATCCAGTGAGCGATCGCGGCCATCGGCGGTCAGGCTTTCGATATGGGTATGCAATACGTTCTGTCGTGCCCCGCGCATCGCCTCAAGCAAGCGCTGCTGGTTGGGAATCACCTGCCGGCGGGCGCGCTGGATGAAATATTCGGCGTCCGGGCTCTCGAGGTGGGCATCCAGTCGTGGGTCCAGCCAGGCGCGTTGCATGTCCACCAGCAGCAGTGCCGTGTGGTCACAGGTGAACGGCAGGTCCCGGGGCGAGCGATGGGGGAGCGAGAACATCCTTATTTTTCCTCCAGCAGGTGCGTGTTGAATACCGTGCGCAAGGTGTCGATTCCTTCCAGGCGTTCGGCCAGGTCAGGGCATTGCAGGGTCAGGCAGGCGACCAGCGCCTCGACCTGGGCCAGGGCCGGAACCAGGCTGTCGAAGGCCGAGGCCGACTCCACCGGCGCGCTGA
Organism: Pseudomonas sp. SMV71; assembly: GCF_052042015.1. Taxonomy (NCBI): domain Bacteria; kingdom Pseudomonadati; phylum Pseudomonadota; class Gammaproteobacteria; order Pseudomonadales; family Pseudomonadaceae; genus Pseudomonas; species Pseudomonas sp. SMV71. Next base: position 190,106 of record NZ_JBKGGU010000010.1, read on the forward strand.
TGATCAGGTCGGCCAATTCCCGCAGGGGCGAGGCGTAGACGTCACTGAACAGCACGACCCGCGCATGGCGCTCCTTGGCCGCGCTGGCGACGCGCAGGGCCTGGGCCTGATAGCGCCGATAATCGAAAATCAGCACCACGTCCTGGCGCTGCACGTCGAACAGCCGGTCGGGCAGCTGGGCATTGTCTTCCAGGGCAAAGCAACCGGCGCGCAGCAAGCGCAGATGGTTTAGCAGATAGTGGGCGAGAAAGCTGCTGAAGCGTCCGCCGAAGCAATGCACTTGATGGCGCGCATCGAGCAGCCATTGCACCAGGATCCGCACATCCTCAGGTTGGGTCAGGGCCTGGGTGTCGAGCAGATTGCGGTGACTGGTCGCCAGGTATTGGCTCCAGGTATCGCCTTGCTGCGATTTGGCCCGTGGTCGCAACAGGGTGCGGGGCGAGCGCAGGCGATGGTCCATGTCACGCAGCAACGCATCCTGGAACTCGGCATAGCCGCCAAAGCCGAGTTTTTTAACCAGCCGCACGATCGTCGGGTCGCTGACCCCGGCGTGCTCCGCCAGGCGTGACATCGGGCCCAGGCCGTTGCGGGGATAGTGATCGAGCAGGGCGCGAACGACCTTGCGCTCCGACGGCGTCAGGTCAATGCCGGGATCGGTGATCAGGTCTCTGAGGGGCGGCATCCGTGCTCCTTGCCTGGATGGTGTTGGATATCTTACATAACTCCTGAAAATAGTATTTATGTAGCTGGTGCTACATGTCCAGCGGTTTTTACCTCCCGTTTATGATGCTCGAAGATGGTGCGAAACCCTTGTAGGACTTGGTCGCGGTCGAATCGACCGGGTATGTCAGCTGGTGCTTATATCTGTGTAAGAAATTGCGCCTTTTTGTCTCGGTAATTTGATTTCGTATAAGGTGTTGTACAACCACGAAAGGCATCGTTGCTTCCTTTTTCCCTCGCCAGAGCATCCCTTGTGCAAGCCACTCGCCTGACCCTCATCTGCCACGCCCGTACCGTCGCCCAGAAACGGGGGCGTTTCGGCCTGGACGAACCGCTGGATGCCGACTGGCTGGCCGGGCGCCTGGGCAGCGGCCACGAATATCGAGGTGTCGGGCGGCTGCTATGCGGGCCGGAACTGCGCACGCGCCAGACGGCTGCGCTGTACGGTGCCGAGCCTCAGGTGGAGCAGGCCCTGGCCGATTGCGATTTCGGTCGCTGGCGCGGGTTGTGCGTCGATGATTTGCTCAGGACTGAACCTCAGGCCGTGCACACTTGGCTCGACGATCCGCAGGCAGCGCCCCATGGCGGCGAGTCCGTTGCACGCTTGTGCCAACGTGTCGATGCATGGATGGCAAGCCTGCAAGCCTGGCCGGGGCACGTGCTGGCGGTCACCCACCCGTTTGTGATTCGTGCGGCGCTGGTGACGGCCTTGGGTTGCCCGGCTGCGAGTTTCAACCGGATCGACATAGAACCACTGTCCGCCGTCGAGTTGCGCTTCAACGGCGTATGGCGTTTGCGCATTCAGGAGGCGTCGTCATGAAGAAACTGTCAGTCATTGGCATCGGCGCGGGCGATCCGGACCACCTGACGATCCAGGCGGTAAAGGCGCTGAACCGGGTGGATGTGTTCTTCCTCATGGACAAGGGACCCGCCAAGCACACCTTGTTGGACCTGCGACGAGAACTCTGTCGTCGCCATATCGCCGATCGCACCTACCGATTCGTCGAAGCCGACAGCCCCGAGCGTCAACGCGGCGACACGGACTACACGGCCAGCGTCGAAGATCTGAACCGTGCGAAGCAGGCGACCTTCGAACGCTTGATCGACGAAGAGCTGGCGGACGGGCAATGTGGTGGCTTCCTGGTCTGGGGGGACCCGGCGTTGTATGACAGCACCGTGCGCATCTTGCAGGCCATTCTTGACGCCGGACGCTGCGCCTTCGAATTCGAAGTCATCCCCGGCATCACCAGCCTCCAGGCTCTCGCGGCTCGGCACAGAGTGCCGTTGAACGACATTGGCGGCTCAGTACACATTACCAGCGGACGGCGGTTGGCAGCAGGGCAGGTGGGCGATGCGTCCAGTGTGGCGGTGATGCTCGATGCCGAAGATGCGTATCGCCAGGTAAACGATCCGGATACGCAGATCTATTGGGGCGCCTACGTGGGCATGGCCGAGGAAATTCTCGTTTCTGGCCGGCTGGGGGACGTGGCCGATGAAATCGAACGCACCCGCACGGCTGCGCGCCAGACCCATGGATGGATCATGGACAGTTATTTGCTGCGCAAGCCGCGGTAGCCGGGCAACTCCATCTGTGGCGAGGGAGCTTGCTGTGGCGAGGGAGCTTGCTCCCGCTGGGTTGCGTAGCGACCCCAATGTCCATAGCCCCATGCCACTTAGTCTCCTGCTGGAATCTTGCGCCTGCTTCGCAGTCGAGCGGGAGCGAGCTCCCTCGCCACAGGGGGCGCATGCTTAAGTGTTTCATTTCTTCACCCGCGCCCAAACCGCTCCCGATACACCGACGGCGCCAACCCCACCACGCTGCGAAACGCCACGCGAAAGCTTTCCACCGAGCGATAGCCGCACAACTGGGCGATGTTCTCGGTGTTGCTGTCGGTGCTTTCCAGCAATTCCCGGGCGCGGGCGAGGCGCTCGTGTTGCAGCCAGGCCTTGGGCGACTGGCCGCAGGCCTGGGTGAAATGCCGCAGGAAAGTCCGTTCGCTCATGGCTGCCTGGCTGGCCAGTTCGCGCACGCCGAGGGGTTCGTGCAGGCGCTCGCGGGCCCATTGCATCACGCTCGACAGATCGCTGCGTGGCGTGCGGCTGACCGGTGAGGGGATGAACTGTGCCTGACCGCCAGTACGTTGCGGTGACATCACCAACCGACGCGCCACGGTGTTGGCGACCTGGACACCATAGTCCCGAGCCACCAGATGCAGGCAGGCATCGATGCCGGCGGCACTCCCGGCCGAGGTGATGACCTGGCCTGAATCGACATACAACACATCGGGGTCGACCCGCACGTCGGGGAAGCTGTCAGCCAATTCTTCGGTGTAGCGCCAGTGGGTGGTGGCGCCCAATCCGTCGAGCAGCCCGGCGGCCGCCAGCACGAACGCCCCCGAACAGATCGACAGCAGTCGTGCACCGCGGGCATGGGCGCGGCGCAATGCCGCGAGCAAGGCTTCGGACGGCGGCTCGCTGCGGCTGCGCCAGCCTGGCACGACGATGGTCCGGGCGCTGTCGAGCAGTTCCATGCCGCCGTCTGCCAATACCCGGAAGCCGCCCATCGCGCGCATCGGGCCCTCGTCGACCGCGACGATCCGGTGCTCGTACCAGGGGAAATCGAACTCAGGCCGCTCCAGGCCGAAGATCTCGACGGCGACGCCGAACTCGAAGGTGCACAGACCGTCGTAGGCCAGGATCGCGACCAGACCGGGTGTAGGCTGCATTTGGCGGAAAATTCCCACAGAGTGTCTTGTGCGCCACTTTAGCGGTAAGCACCGGGCGGATAAAGTCTCTTCACGCCCTCATCTACCCTGGAGTACCCACGATGACTAGCTCGGTTCGCGAAGTACCTGCTGCCTCGTCCGAAATCGCCCTGCAGCATTTCAGCGCACGTCTGGCGTTTGAAACCGATTGTTCCGACGTTCACGCCAGCCAACAGGCCGGCCAGGTCGATTTTGTATTGGTGGATGTACGCGGCCCACTGGCTTACGCGCGCGGGCACGTGCCCGGGGCGATCAACCTGCCGACCCGCACGCTCACGGCGCAAGCGCTGGCTGCCTATCCGCAGGACACGCTCTTCGTGGTGTATTGCGCAGGGCCCCATTGCAATGGCGCGAACAAAGCGGCGGTGCGCCTGGCCACGTTGGGGTACCCGGTCAAGGAGATGATCGGCGGCGTGATGGGCTGGCTCGACGAAGGTTTTCGCCTGACCGGTTCGGTGGAGCGTGTGACGGACCAGGCGATCGGCTGCGATTGCTGACATTCTTGTGGGAGCGAGCCTGCTCGCGATGGCGTTGGCACATTCAGCATCGATGCAAGCTGACCCACCGCTATCGCGAGCAAGGCTCGCTCCCACAGAGGTTCTGTGGCAATCAAACCCTTTGGGCACACCACGCCAACGGTACTGCGGCGTTGCGCCGCTGAGCGCAGGTGATTCGCTATAACTATTTGTCGCATAAACACAATTCCCCTCCTGACTGCCCCTCTAGACTCCCGGCCACTTCGGTTGTTGCTGACCGAACGCTGCCTACGAATCTGCTCACAATCATCAATAAGAAACCTGCGCACTCAGGAGCAAACATGAAGAAGCTAGCAATGTTCGGTGCCCTGGCACTGTCCGTACTGTCCCTGTCGGCTGTGGCTGAAGAGGCCAAGCCGATCCGCCTCGGGATCGAGGCTGGGTACCCACCGTTCTCGATGAAGACCCCGGACGGCAAGCTCACCGGCTTTGACGTCGATATCGGCGATGCGCTCTGTGCGCAGATGGAGGTCAAGTGCACCTGGGTCGAGCAGGAGTTCGACGGCCTGATCCCGGCGCTGAAAGTGAAGAAAATCGATGCGATCCTGTCGTCCATGACCATCACCGACGACCGCAAGAAAAACGTTGATTTTACCATCAAGTACTACCACACCCCGGCGCGTTTCGTGATGAAGGAAGGTACTGAGGTCAAGGATCCGCTGACCGAGCTCAAGGGCAAGAAAGTCGGTGTGCTGCGCGCCAGCACCCACGACCGTTTCGCCACGGAAGTACTGGTGCCGGCCGGCATCAACCTGGTGCGCTACAGCTCCCAGCAGGAAGCCAACCTGGACATGGTAGCCGGTCGCCTCGACGCGATGCTGGCCGACTCGGTCAACCTGGACGAGGGTTTCCTGAAAACCGACGCCGGCAAAGGCTTTGCGTTCGTCGGCCCGACCTATGAAGACGCCAAATACTTCGGTGGCGGCGCCGGCATTGCGGTGCGCAAGGGCGACAAGGCGCTGGCCGATCGGTTCAGCGCGGCCATCACCGAGATCCGCGCCAATGGCGAGTACAAGAAGGTCCAGGACAAATACTTCGCCTTCGATGTCTACGGGCATTAATCGCAAGGCTATGTACGAAATAGCTTGAAACTTGGCTATGCGGCGTTAAAAACCGAGGTGGCCCGCCGTTGACCCGGTCGGCCGCCTTTTTCTTGGGCGATTGTTTTACCCTGCGCCAACGGTTTTTCCTCTTCGTGATTTGGAGATTTCATGCAACGCATCGACCATACCCTGCCATGGAGCCATCTGGGCACCGAGCGCCGGCTCAGTGTGTTTCGTTACGGCCATGGTCCGCGCAAGGTCTATATCCAGGCCAGCCTGCATGCCGATGAGTTGCCGGGCATGCGCACCGCCTGGGAGCTCAAGCAGCGCCTCAGCGACCTTGAGGCCCAAGGCTTGCTCAAGGGCGTGATCGAACTGGTACCGGTGGCCAACCCCATCGGCCTGGACCAACATCTGCAAGCCGCCCACATGGGCCGTTTCGAACTGGGCAGCGGCAAGAATTTCAACCGTGCCTTCGTCGAACTCAGTGCGCCGGTGGCGCAACGTATCGGTGATCGTCTGGGTGACGACCCGGCGGCCAATATCACCTTGATCCGCCAGACCATGGTGCAAGTGCTCGACGATCTGCCAGCACCACCGTCGCAGCTCGAAGCGCTGCACCGGCTGTTGCTGCGGCATGCCTGCGACGCTGACGTCACCCTGGATCTGCACTGCGATTTCGAGGCGTCGATTCACTTGTACGCCTTGCCGCAGCACTGGCCACAGTGGCGGACCCTGGCAGCGCGGTTGAAGGCCGGGGTGGCGTTGTTGTGCGAGGACTCGGGCGGCAGTTCGTTCGACGAGTCCTGCTCCACCCCTTGGTTGCGCCTGGCGAAGGCCTTTCCCGAGGCGGCGATCCCATTGGCCAACCTGGCCACCACGCTGGAGCTGGGGAGCATGGGCGACACACGAGTGGAGCAGGCCCAGGCCAACTGCGAGGCGATCCTGGGATTTCTCGCTGAACAGGGCTTTATCGCTGGCGACTGGGCGCCCGCGCCCGCCGAGTGCTGCGAAGGCCTTCCGTTCGAGGGTACTGAGTACCTGTTCGCGCCGCACCACGGTGTGGTGAGTTTCCTGCGCGAAGTCGGGGAATCGGTCGAGCGGGGCGAACCGTTGTTCGAAGTCGTCGACCCACTGAGCGACCGGGTTACCACGGTGCGGGCCGGCACCAGCGGCGTGCTGTTCGCGGTGGATCGAGGGCGTTATACCGAGCCGGGCATCTGGCAGGCCAAAGTTGCTGGGCGCGAGCCGATTCGCAGCGGGAAATTGAGCAACGACTGATAAGTGCGGTCTACCTCAGGTTGCCGCGTGGCTATCGAACGATGGAGGAAGATTGATGTTTAGAGCGCTCGCCCTGTTGCTGCTGATGGTCTCGTCCGGGTTGCAGGCGCAACCCGCGTTGCACACCGACCTGCCGCTCAGCTACCTGGCCCAAGTCGATGAGCAGGCCAAGGACCGGCCGCTGGTGATCTTCCTGCATGGTTCCGGCAGTAACGAACAGGACCTTTTCGCGCTCAAGGACGAACTGCCCCGGCACTACAACTACCTCTCGGTCCGTGCGCCGAAGACCATGGAGCCAGGGCATTACCAGTGGTTTGCCAAGGAGGGCGAGGGTGCCTACGACGGCAATGGCGCCGACCTGAAAGCCAGCGGCCAGCTGCTGTTGGATTTCATCCAAAAGGCCCGGGCCAAGTACTCGACCGATCCGGGCAACGTGTACCTGGTGGGTTTCAGCCAGGGCGCGATGATGAGTTACGAAGTGGCGTTGCGACACCCCGAAGCGGTGGGCGGCATCGCTGCGATGGGCGGACGGGTGCTCTCGGTGCTGCGCTCCGAACTGACGCCTGACGAGCCGCGACGGGCGCTGGCGGTATTCATTGGTCATGGCACGGTAGACCCGATCATTCCCTACCACGACGGCACCGAGGCCGATTCCTTCCTGAAAACCCTGGCGCTGGAACCGGAATTCCATGCCTACCTGGGCCTAGGTCACAACATCAGTGCGCAGGAAGTGCAGGACCTACGGGCGTGGTTGGAGCGGCTCAACCCCTAGAGGCTCGGTTGAATGTGCCGACGTCTCGTCGGATCACCGCCCGGAGCAGGCTCGCTCCCACAGTTTGTCCGGTTGGCTGTAATCCTACGGCCTGCACAAAACCCCTGTGGGAGCGAGCCTGCTCGCGATTGATGCGACGCAGTCTCCCAGAATCACTGCTCCTTCACTGCCCCCCGGCAATCCGCTTCACCAGCGCCTCATGACCGGCCTTGTCGCTGGCGCGGGAGATGATCTGCACCACCGCCATGCGCGTGCCGGAAGCTCCCAGCAAGGTGGTGTCCAGGGTCGGTCCGCCGCCCTGGGTCGCGCTGGTGTCGAGTTGACGCAGGCCTAGGCCGGTGCCCTTCTGGGTCAGGCTTTTTTCGCTGAGAATTTTAGCGTCCGGCAAGGCTTTGGTTCGCTGGGCAGCGAAGTCGGCCATGGTTGCGTCGAGGAAGGCGCTGTCGTCATCCTTCACGCTCGTCCCGTCGATGATGACGTTTTCCGCCGCGATCACCACCGTCCGGCTGGCGGCATTGCTGTACATCGTACCTGTCGCGCCGGCGGTGCCCTGGGCGGCTTCCCCGGCGGGCAAGGGTGTCGCGGTGAAACCCTTGGGCAGGTTGAAGGTGAACTTGCCACCCAGCATCGAAACCTTCTGTGCCGGCGCTTCGCTGGAAGGTTTGGCGGGGGCCGCCTGGGCGGGCATCACGCTCAGGCCAGCGATGGCCACCAGCAGCAGGGCGGCGGCATGTTTACTCAGCAATGACATGGAAACTCTCCGGAAGGTTGCGCTCGGGCGGCGATCATCCCATGGGCGGCGCCCCTGACTCCAGCGCTGGCGACATCCTCAACGGTCCCAGTAAGGCACCTCGCCAAAACACTCCAGAAAGAAATCGATCACCGTACGAACCTTCACCGACAAGCGTCGGCTACCCGGCCAGAGAATGGCGATCTGTTGCGGCTCAAGACTGTTGGACGCTTCGTAATCGCGCAGCACTGGCACCAGTGTACCTTTGCGCACGGCCTCGCCGATCAGCCACGACGGAAACATCACCAGGCCCAGGCCTTGTTCAGCGGCCTGGGTCAGGGTGTCGGCGTGATTCCCGGTGATCGGGCCCTTGACGCTGTAGGGCGTCCAAGCCTGGCCGGGACGACGGAAGAACCACCGCTGCTGACCGCTCACGCCTTTGTAGGCCAGGCACTGATGATTCGCCAGTTCCTGGGGCTTGAGCGGCGCGCCATGGCGGGCCAGATACCCGGGGCTGGCGGCGATCTGGAAACGGTGCGGCGCGACAATCCGTGCCTGCATGCTGGAGTCGTGCAGCGGGCCGATGCGAAACAGCAGGTCGGCGCCTTCCTGCAGCGGGTCGACGTAGCTGTCGGTCTGCTGGATGTCCAGTTGCAACCTGGGGTAGCGCTCGCACAACGGCCCCAGCCACGGTGTCAGGTGTCGCTGGCCGAACACCACCGGCGCGTTGATCCGTACCAGGCCGGACGGCTCGCTATGCTGCTCCTGCAAGGCCTGTTCGGCTTCCTCCAGTTGCACCAGCAATAGCCGCGCGTGATGCCCCAGCAGCCGCCCGGCCTCGGTGGGGGAAACGGCGCGGGTATGGCGATAAAGCAACTGCTGGTTCAGCGCCTGCTCCATCAGTTGGATCTGCCGGGAGATCGAGGATGGCGCCAAGCCTTCGCGCCTTGCCACTTCGGAAAAACTGCCGTGGTCGAGCACGGCGACAAACAGCCGGAGTGCCTTGAAACCCAGTTCATTAAGGCCATGCATTGGGATTCATCCTGTGCGTAATGCGCAAAAGTGTTGTCGGGATGCTCCCATTTATCGCACAGGGGCGCCAGCCGATAATGCGCGCCATCCTTGACTCACAGAGGTTCTGAATATGCAGGCGTCTTCACCCAACGAGGCCGCGCCGCTAGCGGCGACATCCAGGCCCCGAACGGCCTTGCGCTGGCTGTTGCTGCCCTTGGTAATCCTGGCCGGTATGGGCTTGTCGGTAGAAGCCGGCCTGCTCGGGCCGCTCGGGGGCCAGGTCGGTCACTTGTGGGCCACCTTGAATATCTTCGGCGTCGGCTCGGCAATTCTGTTCCTGCTGTTGCTGCTCGCGGGTCGCCAGCAGGGCCCGGCCTTGAATGAACTGCCGCGCTGGCAACTGATCGGCGGTTTCCTGGGACCGATCTACGTGGTGGTACTGACCCTCGCCACGCCGCACATCGGCATTGCCATGACCATGATCGCGATTCTGTCCGGGCAGGTCGGCAAAAGCGTGCTGATCGATCATTTCGGCTGGTTCGGCGCGACTCGCAAGCGGGTCAACGGCGAACGCTGGCTGGCGTTGGCGCTGATTGTCGTGGCCCTGGTCCTGATTGCCCGAGGTTGATCATGAGTGTGTTTCTTTTGTTGCTGGTGGTAGTCGCCGCTGGCGCGGTGTTGAGTGTGCAAGCGGCTATCAACGGTCGTCTCGGTCAGACGGTCGGGGTGCTGCGCAGCAGTTTGCTGACGTTTACGGTCGGCACGGTGGTCACTGGATTGCTGATCGTGTTCTTCGAACCGGCCCATGCGGTCAGCCTGCTGGACGTGCCGAAATGGCAGCTCAGCGGTGCGCTGTTCGGCGTGGTGTACATGATCGTGATGGTCGGCGCCGTGCCGAAGGTTGGCACCGCCGTGGCGACCGTGGCGGTGATCGTCGGGCAGTTGGCCATGGGCATGCTGATCGACAACTTCGGCTGGCTGGGCAATCCGGCGATTGAATTGTCCGGCAGCCGCTTGCTGGCGATGGCCTGTCTCGCACTGGCGCTGGTGTTCATGTACCGCAGCAGCACGCGACAGGCCTGAAGCTTCAGTCGGGCTCGACGTCCAGTTGCAGGCTGTCGTCTGCCAGGCGCTCGGTGCGCCGGACGATCCCGCTGATGCGCCGGCCTTCGGCGCTGAATACCACGATCTGGGCTTTCTCCAGATCGTCCGGCAGCGGTGGTCGAACGTGCAGCGCGAACCATGGCGGTTCACCGTCGTCGAGGCGTTTGACATCAAACTGGCAATCGACACTTTTAGTCTCGCGACCAAACAGCGTGTCGAGACCGTAGTCCAGATGAGTGCTGTCGGTGGCTGGGGCGAAGGTCATCGGCGTCTCCTGGAGGGTTGCGCTCGGGGGATGTTCAAGTGATCGCGCCAGGGGTGGAAAATTCCATCGGATAAGTGATGGGCGACTTACGTGGCGAGAGGCTTCAGCGAAACGTCGCAGCGCCCCGTTCTGGGCTGCGCAGCACCCCCAATGTGGCACCGGGACACTTCATGGCCGGCACTGAGCCGTGCGCGTAGCTGGTAGACTCGGTCATCTTCACTTACGAGAGGTATGCCCATGAGCGAGCCGATTCGCCTGACCCAGTACAGCCACGGTGCCGGCTGCGGCTGCAAGATTTCGCCCCAGGTGCTGGAAGTGATTCTGGCCGGCAGCGGTGCGCAGAACCTTGATCCGAAACTGTGGGTGGGCAATGCCTCCCGCGACGATGCCGCGGTCTACGCCATCGACGAGGAGCGCGGGGTCGTATCGACCACCGATTTCTTCATGCCGATTGTCGATGATCCATTCGATTTCGGACGCATCGCTGCCACCAACGCCATCAGCGACATCTACGCCATGGGCGGCGACCCCTTGATGGCCATCGCGATTCTCGGCTGGCCGGTCAATGTCCTGGCGCCCGAGATTGCTCGGGAAGTGATTCGCGGCGGGCGCTCGGTGTGTGACGAGGCTGGGATTCCCTTGGCCGGTGGACATTCGATTGACGCTCCTGAACCGATCTTCGGACTGGCGGTCACCGGCCTGGTGCAGAAACGCCACATGAAACGCAACGACACGGCGACCGTGGGTTGCCGTCTGTACTTGACCAAACCCCTGGGCATCGGCGTTCTCACTACGGCGGAAAAGAAAGGCAAGCTGCGCGCCGGCGACGTCGGCCTGGCCCGGGACTGGATGTGCACGCTCAACAAGCCGGGCAGCCGCTTCGGCAAACTTGAAGGGGTGACGGCGATGACCGATGTCACCGGTTTTGGTCTGCTCGGGCATCTGGTGGAAATGGCCGACGGCAGCCAGGTGACGGCGCGCATCCGCTACGATGCGGTACCGCGCTTGCCGGGTGTCGAATATTACCTGGACCTGGGTTGCATACCGGGCGGTACGCTACGTAACTACGACAGTTACGCCAGTAAGGTTGGAAGGATCCAGGAGCTGCATAAGCGAGTGCTCTGCGACCCGCAGACCAGCGGTGGGCTGTTGATCGCCGTCACGGCCGATGGCGAAGCGCAATTTCTGGCGGTCGCCGCTGAGCTGGGCCTGGCGCTGGAGCCGATTGGCGAGCTGGTCGAGCGACAGAGCCACGCGGTCGAGGTGTCATGATGTTTACTGACGTCACCGATTACCGCGATATTTTCCTCAACGATCGACCGATGATGGACACCCGCGCGCCGGTCGAATTCCTCAAGGGCGCCTTTCCTGGCGTGGTCAATCTGCCGCTGATGACCGACATCGAACGGCAACGCGTCGGCACCTGCTACAAGCAGCAGGGCCAGCAAGCGGCGATTGTCCTGGGGCATCAACTGGTGTCCGGTGAGACCAAGGCGCAACGCATCCAGGCCTGGGCCGAGTTTGCCCGGGCCCATCCTGACGGTGTGTTGTATTGCTTTCGCGGTGGCCTGCGTTCGCAGATCGTCCAGCAATGGCTCAAGGATGAAGCGGGCATCGACTACCCCAGGGTCGGCGGTGGCTACAAGGCCATGCGCACGTTCCTGCTCGGTACCCTCGAACAGGCGGCTGCGCAATGTGACCTGGTGTTGTTGGGGGGCATGACCGGCACCGGCAAGACCGAAGTGCTGACGCAATTGAATAACAGCCTGGACCTGGAAGGCCACGCCAATCATCGCGGCTCAAGCTTCGGCCGGCGTGCCACCGGGCAACCTTGCAATATCGATTTTGAAAACCGGCTGGCGGTGGACGTGCTGAAAAAGCGCGCCGCCGGTATCGGGCAATTCGTGCTTGAAGATGAAAACCGCATGATCGGCCGTTGCGCCTTGCCGCTGCCCCTGTACCAGCGCATGCAGCAGGTGCCGATGGTCTGGCTGGAGGACAGTCTCGAACGACGGGTCGAGCGGATCCTGCGCGACTACGTGATCAACCTGTGCGGCGAGTTCATCGCTGTGCATGGAGACGAAGGCTTCTCGCTGTTTTCCGAGCGGTTGCTGGCGAGCCTGGACAACATCCGCAAACGCCTGGGCGGGGATCGCCATCGACGCTTGATAGAGATTCTGGAAGCGGCCCTGGCCGAGCAGGCCCGCAATGGCGCGGTGGACTTGCATCGCGACTGGATCGAGAGCCTGCTGCGTGAATACTACGACCCGATGTATGTCTATCAGCGAGAGAAGAAGGGCTTGCGGATCGAGTTTTCTGGAGAGCAGGCCGCGGTATTGGCGTATTTGCGGGAACGGGCGGGCGGTTGACTGCGATGTCGCTTGAGAGATCGTCATCGCGAGCAGGCTCGCTCCCACAGGGGGACGGAGTTGACCGCAGGCCGGGAGCACGCCACCGAGCACTGTGGGAGCGAGCCTGCTCGCGATAGCGGAGGCGATGCCGCTCATTGCCTCTTAAAGCACCACCGCCCCAACCAACCCGCAAACAATCCCCACCACCATGGTCAGTACGGCCACGGTTACCAACACCCGCGCATCGAAGTCCCGGCGCAGCATCAGCAGCGAGGGCAGGCTGATGCTCGGCAGGGTCATCAACAGCGCCACGGCCGGGCCGGTGCCCATGCCCAGGGTCATCATGGTCTGCACAATGGGGATTTCCGCCGCGGTGGGAATCACGAACAGCGTGCCGACAATTGCCAGCGGCACCAGCCATAACAGGCTGTTGGCCATGGCGCCGTCGACATGGGGGAACAGCCAGACCCGCGCAGCGCCCAACACCAGCACGGCCAGCACGTAGACCGGGATGGTGCTCCAGAACAGCTGCCACAGGGTCCGTCCCCAGCGGATCAGGAACGGTTGTGCATCCGTCGTGCTGGCCTCTGCGACCGCTTCGACCGCCGCCTCGGGCAGGGCGTCGGGCCGTGCGATACGCTGGGCCACCATCGATACGCCGAACACCAGCACGATACCCGCCACCAGCCGCAGGGCGGTGAAGCCCCAACCCAGTACGAAACCCATGAACACCAGGGTGGCAGGGTTGAGCACCGGGTTGCCGATCCAGAAGGCCAGCGCCGCGCCCACTGACACATTCTGCCGGCGCATCCCGGCCGCCACTGGCGCGGCGCAACACGAACACATCATGCCCGGCAGGGCGAACAGCCCACCACGCAGGGTCGAGGCAAACCCGGCCCGGCCGAACAGGCGCAGCAACCAGTCACGGGGAATCAACACCTGCAACAGCGAGCCGAGGATCACCGCCAGCACCGCGGCCTTCCAGATCGCCAGGAAGTACACCTTGGCGTAGGCCAGTGCAGCGCTCAGCGGCGCCGTCTGGGCATCGTTGAGGATCGAGTTGCCGATGTTGTGGCTGTCGGCGGCAACGAACGCCTTGAGGTAGTAAGGCGACCATTTGACGTAGTACAGGCCGACACAGGCGACCAGCAGGAACAGGGCGGGTTTCCACCAGAACGACCAGCCCCGGCTGGGAGCTGCGAGGTATACGGACATGGAGAAGTTCCGGGCAGTTGAACAAGTGCTCGCATCATAACCCAGCGCGGCTACCCGTGGCCTGCCCGGTGTGTGGGAAACGCCGACAGATCAGGTCGGACAGGTGTGCGCGCCGTTGTCCAGGCCCTGTTTGTAGCTTTGGCTGCTGAGGCTGGCCTTGCCGTTGTGCCAGGTCAGGGTCAACACGTACAGCGAATCGTAGTCGCCCGACGCCCAGTCATCGGTAATGGTCTGTTTCCTGCCCACGGCCTCGCCGGCCACCTTGTTGATCAGCTCCGGCAGGTAGCCGTGGGACCAGGCGGTATAGATCGTGGAATTGTGGTACTTGTCGTGCAGCAGCTCGTCAGCCAGGTCGCTGGTGTCGTTGGCCGAGTAGTTGATGTTCACCGGCAGCCCGAGCTTGATGGCGCTGGGGCTGATGGTCATCAGCGGGCGAATGTAGCTGTAGGAGTTGTCCAGCTCGCCTTCTTCGACATTGCGGGTAGGGTTGGCCGCGAATACGTAGTCGGCCTTGCCGAATTTTTCCGGCAACAGGGTCGCCAGGTCGATGGCGCGGTTGAGGCCCTGGCAATTGAGCTGGCCCAGGCCGCCGGCGGGCTTCTCGGCATGACGCAGGAACACCAGGGTCTGCACGCCGTCGGCCGGCTGGGCGCGGCTGATGCCGGATTCCAGTGCCAGAAACAAGCCACCGACCACCAGCAAGGTCGGCAGTACCAGCCACGAACGGTGTTTGAAACGCTTGGCGAAATTGAGTGGGTTGATCATCGAATAAGTTCTTCAGCTCTTTCGATTCAGGCTGACAAACCCTGGCACCGCGAAGCGTGTGGCCTCGGGTGTTTTCCTTGTCGATACGCCGCTTCGATTCCTCGGGGCATTGCTCAGAGTCCGTCGAGGCCCTTTGGTTCGATCCTGGGGCGGGCTCCTTCCCGAAGATGAGGGGAACATTAGCGACAGGATGTTGCGAAATTAAGAACAGCGGGATGAGATCCATCGAGTCCATCAATCCGGAAATTTGGATTATCCTCGGTCGCCTATCTCTCTCGGAGTTCACGATCATGGCTGACCTGGCCCCATTCCCCATCACCCGCAAATGGCCCGCGCAATACCCTGAGTGGATCCAGCTCTACTCCCTGCCTACGCCCAACGGTGTGAAAGTCTCGATCATGCTGGAAGAGATCGGCCTGCCGTACGAGCCGCATAAAGTCGACTTCGGCAGCAACGATCAGCTTTCCCCTGAGTTCCTGTCCCTGAACCCCAACAACAAGATCCCGGCGATCCTCGACCCCCATGGGCCGGGCGACCAACCGTTGGCGTTGTTCGAATCGGGGGCGATCCTGATCTATCTGGCGGACAAGAGCGGCCAGTTGCTGGCCCAGGAATCGGCGGCGCGCTATGAAACGATCCAGTGGCTGATGTTCCAGATGGGCGGGATCGGGCCGATGTTCGGGCAGTTGGGTTTCTTCAACAAGTTCGCCGGCAAGGATTACGAGGACAAGCGGCCGCGTGACCGGTACGTCGAGGAAAGCAAGCGCCTGCTCAAGGTGCTCGACGGTCGCTTGCAAGGACGGGACTGGATCATGGGCGAGCGCTACACCATCGCTGACATCGCCACCTTCCCCTGGGTGCGCAACCTGATCGGCTTCTATGAAGCAGGCGATCTGGTGGGCATCCAGAATTTTCCCAATGTGACGCGGGTGCTGGAGCGCTTCCTGGCGCGGCCGGCCGTGGCGCGCGGGTTGAAGATTCCGGAGTGAGGGCAGCCATGGCCGGCCGATTCGATTTCAAACAGCTGGACGTGTTCAGCGAAGTGCCCCTCAAGGGCAACCCGCTGGCAGTGGTGCTCGGCGCTGATGGGATCAGTGACGAGCGCATGGCGGCCTTTGCCAACTGGACCAACCTCAGCGAAACCACCTTCCTGTTGGCGCCCCGGCACCCGGAGGCGGATTACCGCGTGAGGATTTTCACCACGTCCACCGAGTTGCCATTTGCCGGGCATCCGACCCTGGGCAGTTGCCACGCCTGGCTCGAAGCCGGCGGCGTACCGAAAGGGCAGGAGATCGTGCAGGAATGCGGCGTCGGCCTGGTCAGGATTCGCCGTAGCGAGCATGGCCTGGCGTTCCTGGCGCCGCCGCTGCTCAAGTCCGGTCCGGTCGACGCTGAATTGCTGGAACGAGTGCGCAAGGGGCTCGGGTTGTCGACCGAGGCAATTGTCGAGGCGCAATGGGTCGATAACGGCGCCGGATGGCTGGCCTTGATGCTCGGGGACCGGCAGCAAGTGCTGACCCTCCAGCCTGATTACCATCAGCTGCGGGATTTGGCCGTAGGTGTCATCGCACGTTGGGATCCGGCCGTGGATGGCGAGGACGCGCATTTTGAAGTGCGTGGCTTCATTGCCGGTGATGGCATGCCCGAGGATCCGGCCACCGGCAGCCTCAACGCCGGCCTTGCGCAATGGTTATTGGGCAAGGGCCTGGCGCCTTCGACCTATGTGGTCAGCCAGGGCCTGACCATGGGGCGGGCCGGGCGTATCCATGTAGAGCAGGTGGGGGGCGAGGTCTGGATTGGTGGCGCGGTGGTGACCTGCATCAATGGCTCGCTGACGTTGTGAAGGGATTATTGCCGGGCAGGTAACACTCTGTTTACCAGCCGGCGTTTGTGCCCTGGGCAGCCAGGGCATAAGCTTTCTCCCCTTCGATCCAGCGCCTACTTGCCCAGGAGTCCCATGTCCAGCCAGTTCCCCGAAGCACGCCCACGCCGTCTGCGCCGTAATGCAAGCCTGCGCAGTCTGTTCCAGGAAACCGAGTTCACCTTGAACGACCTGGTGCTGCCGATTTTCGTCGAGGAAGAAATCGATGACTTCGTGCCGATCAAGAGCATGCCTGGCGTGGTGCGTATCCCTGAGGCGAAGCTGGCCAGCGAGATCGAGCGCTATGCCCGTGCCGGCATCAGGTCGGTGATGACATTTGGCGTCTCCCATCATCTGGACAGCGACGGCAGCGATACCTGGAACGAGCGCGGTCTGGTGTCGCGCATGGCCGCGATCTGCAAGGACGCGGTGCCGGAGATGATCGTGATGTCCGACACCTGCTTCTGTGAATACACCGACCACGGTCACTGCGGCGTGCTCCATGGGCACGAAGTGGACAACGACCGGACCCTGGTCAATCTTGGCAAGCAAGCCGTGGCGGCAGCCCGCGCCGGTGCCGATGTGATTGCCCCGTCGGCGGCCATGGACGGCCAGGTCCAGGCGATTCGCAAGGCCCTGGATGAAGCCGGATTCAGCCAGACGGCCATCATGGCGTATTCGACCAAATTCGCCTCGGCGCTCTACGGTCCGTTCCGCGAGGCCGGCGGCAGCGCCTTGAAAGGCGACCGCAAGAGCTACCAGATGAACCCGATGAACCGCCGCGAAGCCTTGCGCGAATCGTTGCTCGACGAGCAGGAGGGCGCCGATGCGCTGATGGTCAAGCCGGCCGGTGCCTACCTGGACATCATCCGCGACATTCGCCAGGCTTCGAACCTGCCGCTGTCGGCCTATCAGGTCAGCGGCGAGTACGCGATGATCAAATTCGCCGCCCAGGCCGGCGCCATCGACGAAGCCCGCGTGGTCCGCGAGAGCCTCGGCGCGATCAAGCGAGCAGGGGCGGACCTGATCTTCACTTACTTCGCGATGGACCTGGCGTTGAGCGGGATCTGATCAGGCGCAATTCCATAGCGGCAGTGGATGCAGGATTGATGAACCCCGCAATTCCCTTGTGGGAGCGAGCCTGCTCGCGATAGCGGTGGATCAGCTTGCCTCGCTGCTGAATGTGCCGCCGCCATCGCGAACAGGCTCGCTCCCACAGTGGTCTGCGACAGACCATAGCCTGCGCGCGCTTTTGATCGTATGGTGGTTCCGGGATATATATATCTGATGGAACAACATGCAACTCAATCAATTACTGATCAGCCTTGCCGCGTTCATGGTCCTGGCTGGTTGCGGCAGTCGGCAGGCGCAGGAGCCTGAGCGTCAGCCCGCCGAGGTCAAGCGCCAGATCGTACGGCTGTTGCCGGCCAAGACGGTGGATCGCGAGGGCTGGGCCACCGATATCTATGCGGCGTTCGCGGCGCAGCAGATTTCCCCCAGTACGCAGAATATTTGTTCGGTGCTGGCGGTGACCGAACAAGAGTCCACGTTCCAGGCCGACCCGGCAGTGCCGGGGCTGGGCAAGATCGCCCGGGAAGAAATCGACCGGCGTGCCGCGAAGGTGCATGTTCCCGGCCTGCTGGTCAGCGCGGCGCTCCAGGTGCGCTCGCCCGACGGCAAGAGCTATGGTGATCGGCTCAATGCGGCGCGGAGCGAGAAGGAACTGAGCGGGATCTTTGATGATTTCATCGGAATGGTGCCGTTGGGCAAGACGTTGTTCGGCGGTTTCAACCCGGTGCACACCGGTGGGCCGATGCAGGTCAGCATCGCGTTTGCCCAGGCCAATGCCCGCCATTATCCCTACGCGGTGGACGGCTCGATTCGTCGTGAAGTGTTCAGTCGTCGTGGCGGCATGTATTTCGGAATCGCCCACTTGCTGGGCTATCCGGTGAGCTACACCGAGCCGTTGTATCGTTTTGCCGATTTCAATGCCGGGTGGTACGCCAGTCGTAACGCGGCGTTCCAGCACGCGGTGAGCCTGGCGTCAGGCATTCCCCTGGCGTTGGATGGGGATCTGATCCTGCATGACTCGATCATGCCGGGCAGCACGGAACTGGCGGTGCGCACGTTGGGCAAGTCGTTGGGGATGCGTAACCCGACCATTCGCGATCAGCTGGAGTCGGGAGACAGTCTGGCGTTCGAGGACAGCAAACTCTACAAGCGGGTGTTCGAATTGGCGGAGCGGGGCGAGGGCAAGCCTTTGCCGCGAGCGGTGTTGCCGGGGATTGTGCTCAAGAGTCCGAAGATCACTCGCAAGCTGACGACGGCGTGGTTTGCCAAGCGGGTGGATGAGCGTTATCAGCGGTGCATGGCGCGGGCGGTGGGGCGTTAGCCGATTCGCGGGGTTTGGCCTGGATCATTGTGGTGAGGGGCTTGTTCCGCTTGAAGAACAGGGGGCCGCTTCGCAGCCCAGCGGGAGCAAGCTCCCTCGCCACAGGATCGGTTGCAGGTCTTTCGAGACTTGGTCTGGCATTACAGCTGCGCAACTCACACGCGGTTTTCGATCAGACGATCCGAACCACCCTCGGCGACGCGACTTCCAGCAGACGATCCGAACCACCTTCGGCGACGCGGCGTTCTTGCAGACGATCCGAACCACCCTCGGCGACGCGACGTTCCAGCAGACGATCCGAACCACCTTCGGCGACGCGGCGCTCGATCAGTCGATCGGAGCCGCCTTCGGCGACGACCGGTTGGGAGGAGGCGGCGAATACGTTGGCAGCCAGTACAGAGAAGGCGAAGCCGAGGATGATTTGGCGTTTCATGAGGGTGTGCTCCGGGAGATGCTGTGGGTTTGTGTGGGGCCATTCTTGCGCCGGACAGCGATCCAGAGAACTTCATTGAGGTGATGGTGACCATCGACGGCAGTGATGACTCGCCGGCCTGTCATCCGTGCGATGGAACACCAGGGGGCGAGCGGGCTCTACCGGTGTGAGACAACGACAGCCAGGAGGACGAACTCATGTATCAGTTATTCGGTCACCCTCAATCCGGCTCCGCGGCGGTGGAGGTGGCGCTGCGTCTATGTGACGTGGCTTATCGCCGGGTCGATGCCTATTCGACCGAGGACAGCGAGGCACTGAAAGCGCTGGAGGCGTTGAATCCGCATAAACAGGTCCCGACCCTGCAGTTGCCGGACGGCTCGGTGCTCACCGAAGCCGCGGCGATCCTGATTCATCTCGGCTTGTCCTTTCCCGAGTCGAAACTGCTGCCGGACGATCCGGCCCAGCGTGCGCAAGCCATCCGGGGTCTGGTCTATATCGCGGCCAACTGCTACACGCCCATTGGCATCATCGATTTTCCCGAGCGCTGGCTGAACGATGCGGACGAAGCGACCCGCCAGCAATTGGTCTCAGGCACCCAGCAGCGGCTTTATCATAACTGGGCGCTGTTTGCCGACCAGTTCCCGGCGCGGCCGTTTCTCAGTGGCGACGAGCCGGGAGCGCTGGATATCCTGGCCGCCGTCATCACAAAATGGAGTGAAACCCGCGAAGCCATGCTCAACGCCCGACCGCAGTTCCATGATTTGCTGGAACGGATCGATCATCACCCGCGCGTCGCACCGGTGTTGTCGCTGCATTGGCCGACGTAGGGGGGGCTTCCTGGGTCAGGGGCAGGTCTTGCGCGACGCCGCCTGTTCCACGAGTTCGACAAATCGCCGAACGTTATGCTGATGGGCCGTCACCAGTTCATCGATGCTGCCGCCCGCCGGTGTCTGCAGGCTGCTGCGGCAGGTGAGCGGGCGGGCATCATTGCCCAGTGTGCGCAGGCGCCATTGTGCATCCATGCGGGCGTAGCGGCCTGGGATGGAGTCGAAGCGTTGTACTTCGACCCGCAGCAGTAGCCTGGCGGCGCCGGGGTTGTTCAACTGCTCGTCGAGGCTGCTGTGCAACTCATCCGCCAGGCTGGCGCCCCACCATTCGGTTTCCAGGATCGCCAGCCCACTGTTGCCCTGGCGAATGACCATCTGGGTACGGTCCACCTGGGGCGGGACGTTGACCTGTTCAATCTGGATGTCATAGCCGGAGCGCTGGAGCGCCGCCGGTTGGACCGGGCTGAGGGTGTGGTAGTGGATCGGGTCGCTGCGGCAGGCGCCGAGCAGCAGCGCCACGGCAATCAGGGTCAGTTTCAGCCCCATGAGGCGTGCTCCTGTGCTCATTCTTTCACCGGGAATGTGAGGTTCTGCGCCGGTGCATCCTTGGGCCGGCCGCGCAGCAGCGACTCGGGATGACGGCTCAGGTAGTCGGACAGCTCACGCAGTGAGCGTGACATGCGGCCCAGGTCGTCCAAGGTCTGGGTCAGTTGTTCACGCTGGGGCGAATCCTCGGCCAGGGTCGAGTTGGCCGATTGCAGGGTCTTGCTCACGTCCTGCAAGGTGTTCTGCACGCCGGGCAGGGTCTTGTTGTTGAACTGGGCCAGGCCTTTGCGCAGCTCTATCAGGTTGCCGTCCAGGTTGCTGGCGATGCTTTCCAAGGGCAGCTTGTTGAACCGTTCGACCGCCGCTTGCAGCTGTTCCTGCATTTGCTGCAGGCTTCCGGGGACGGTGGGAATGCGCACGGGCCGGGCGGTGGGGTCGAACGCGACTTTCTCGGCCTTGGGATAGAAATCCAGGGCAATGTACAGTTGCCCGGTCAACAGGCTGCCACTGCGGGCCTGGGCACGTAACCCGCGTTCGACGAAGCTGCCCATCAGGCGGGCGCCGGCGGCTTCGTCTTCGGGATCGTGATGGAGCGTTTCGAGCAGCTTTTCATGCGCTTTGCCCAGGCGCTGCGGATAGATCACCACCCCGACGTTGACCGGAAAACTGCGCTGTTTCTCGTCGAAATCCAGATTGATGGCCACCACCTTGCCGATCTCCACCCCCAGGAACTCGACCGGTGCATTGACCCGCAGCCCGCGCAATGCCTGGTCGAAACGCAACGCCAGGTATTGCGCCTTGCCGTTGGGCGGGGCGAGGGCGCTCTGCTGGTCGGCAAACAGCTCGAAGGTCTTGTCCTCGGTGGCGGAGGTGTCGTTGGGGCTGTATTCCGGCGCCCGGAAGGCGATCCCGCCGAGCAGCAGCGCCGAGAGCGATTCGGTCTTGACCGCGAAGCCGTTGGCTCCGACGTTCACATCCACTCCGCTGACGTTCCAGAACCGGGTGTTTTCGGTGACGTACACATCGTTCGGCGCATTGATGAAAACATCGATGTTGACCCCTTTGCCTTCGGCGTCCAGCCCGTAGGACACCACCTGGCCCACCGGGATCTTGCGCAGGTACACCGGCGAGCCGATGTCCAGCGAACCAAGGTCCTGGGAGTGCAGGGTGAAGCGCTTGCCCGGTTCGCCATAGGTGATCGGGGGCGGCGCTTCCAGGCCGGTGAAGGATTTCGCGCGGACTTTCGATTGGCCGGCGTCAGCGCCGATGAAGTCCCCGGACAACAGCGTGTCGATGCCCGAGATACCGCCGGCGCCGATGCGCGGCCGTACTACCCAGAACACCGAATCTTCATGGGTGAAGGTGTCGGCGGTTTTCTCCAGCTTGACCGTGGCGGTGACGTTCTTCTGGTCGTCGCTCAATTGCACGTCGGTGACCTGGCCGATGACCACATTGCGGTATTTCACCTGGGTCTTGTTGGCAGTCAGGCCCTGGCCGGTCTTGAAGGTGATGGTGATGGTCGGGCCTTCCTGCAGCCAGTTGTGCACCACAAGGGACACGCCCACCAGCACCGCGATGATCGGCACGATCCACACCAGCGACACCGTCCAGCGGCGGCTGGTCACCTGGGCGCGACCGGCTGCGGGTCGCTGCTCGTCAGTGGCTTGCGACTTCATCCATGGCCTCCTCGGCGGGTGGGGTATCCCAGATCAGGCGCGGGTCGAAACTCATGGCCGACAGCATGGTGAACAGTACCACCAGGCCGAAGAACAGGATTCCCGGTCGCGGCTCGATATCGCTCAGTGCCTGGAACTTGACCAGCGCCGCCACCAGGGCCACCACCAGCACGTCGAGCATCGACCAGTAACCGATCACTTCCACCAGCCGGTACAACTTCGCTCGTTGGAGCTGGGCCCAGGTGCTGCGCCGTTGCACGGTGACCAGCAGCAGGGTCAGCACCACGAACTTGATCCCCGGCACCGCGATGCTGGCGATGAAAATGATCAGGGCAATGTCCCATGCGCCGCTCTGCCAGAATTCGATGACGCCGCTGATGATGGTGCTGTCGGCGCCCTTGCCGAGCATCTGGGTGTTCATCACCGGAAGCAGGTTGGCCGGGATGTAGAACACCAACGCGGCGAGCATGTAGGCCCAGGTGCGGGTGATGGGGTCGGGCTTGCGGCGATGCAGGGCGGCATCGCAGCGCGGGCAGGCGTGGGGTTCGTCGGCCATGTCGCAGGCCAGGCCACAGCCGTGGCACAGGCACAAGTTCAGGTCGCTGGCCTGGGGCGGCGTGCCGAGTAACGGGCCGTTCACAGGCTGTCCCACAGGTCGCGGACGTCGCGCCCGGCAATGCGGATCATCAGCAGGCTCAAGGCCGCCAGGGCAAACAGACCGATGCCCGGCAATACGTCCAGCAACCCGGCGAGTTTGATCACCGCCACCAGCGCGCCGAGCAGGCAGACTTCAAGCATGCTCCACGGCCGCAGCGTTTCCAGGCTGCGCATGCACAAGGCGAAGCCCGGCGCGCGGCGATTGCCGTAGGCGTAGCCCAGGACCCAGAGCAGGAGCACCAGTTGCAAGGCCGGTGCGATAATGATCGCCACGGCCGCCACCAACGCGATAAATGTGATCGAGCCCTGGCTCAGTGCCACGACCGAATCCCACAGTGTCGCGCTGTTGGTCAGGCCCTGGAGGCGGATGTTCATCAATGGATAGACGTTGGCGAAGGCCCAGAGCACCGCCGCCGTTACGCTCAAGGCCAGGCGCTGCTCGATGCTCAGGCCGTTGTAGCGCTGGATCACCGCGTGGCAGCGCACGCACGAGGCTTTCTGGTGGGCAACCAGTACCACCGGCTCGTACACCGCATCGCAATGTTCACAAATGATCAGTCGCTCGGTGTCGGCCATCGGGCTGCTCGGCAGGGGCATCCCCTTCAATATAGAAGTCCGTTGGGATTGAGCAACCCGGCCGGCAGGCTGTGTGAAAACGGCTACGGGTTTTTCACACAGCCTGCCGGGTGAATCATTCGCCGCGAATGTACTGCTCCAGTTGCTTGATCAGGTCCGCCTGCTCGGCGATGGCTTCCTTGACCAGGTCGCCGATAGACAACAGGCCGACCAGCTTGCCGTCCTCGACCACCGGCAAATGTCGCAGGTGTTTCTCGGTCATGATGCTCAGGCAGGTCTCGACGTTCTGGTGCGGGTCGATGGTGATCACCGGGGAGACCATGATGTCACTGACCTTAGTGCCCACCGACGAGCGGCCATGCAGGACCATTTTGCGCGCATAGTCGCGCTCGCTGATGATCCCCAGCACTTCATCGTTTTTCACCACCAGCAAGGCGCCGACGTTCTTCTCCGCCATGCGCATCAGGGCCTGCAACACCATGTCGTCCGGTGAGATGGTGTGCACTTGCTGGTTTTTTTCATCTTTCATCCGGAGCAACTGCGCGACGGTTTTCATGGGCAAGCCTCAGGGTGTTGTTTTTGCGGGTGGTCTAAGAATCGTAGACCCAACGGCCCAGGGCAAGCGATAAAGCGGCGGCCAGCCGTCAAAAAACGTCATGGCCGGTGAATTCGCCCCGAATGGATGTCATCCGCGCGCCCCCTGTGGCGAGGGAGCTTGCTCCCGCTGGGCTGCGCAGCAGCCCCAACTGCCGGGTATCTGAAACTCCGCGGTGCCTGTTCGAGGGCTGCTTCGCACTGGAGCGCCAGCCCGGCGGGAGCAAGCTCCCTCGCCACAAGAGTGGAGGCCGCGAGAGTGGGGCAAAACAGCGTTGAGCAGGTGAAGTCGCCTCGCCACAGGTAGAATCACCGCCTACGCATATTTCGAGGTTGCAACGGTGGATTTACAGCAGGGCTTCGTCCTGACCCGGCATTGGCGCGACACCCCGGCCGGCACAGAGGTTGAGTTCTGGCTGGCCACTGACGCCGGGCCCCGGCGCGTGCGCCTGCCGGTGCAGCCCTCGGTGGCGTTCGTGCCGCAGATCCAGCGCGGACAGCTTGAAGCCCTGTTGCAAGGGGAAAAGGGGATCGAACTGCGGCCCCTGGATCTGCTGGACTTCGAGCATCGCCCGGTGCTCGGGCTGTATTGCCAGCAACATGCTCAATTGATGCGCCTGGACACCACCTTGCGCCGCGCCGGCGTGGAGGTCTTCGAAGCCGACATCCGGCCGCCGGAGCGCTACCTGATGGAGCGCTTCATCACCGCGCCGGTGTGGTTCGGTGGCAATGCGGCGGATGACGGCCTGTTGGTCGACGTCCAGATGAAACCCGCCCCCGATTACCGCCCTCCGTTGCGCCTGGTCTCCCTGGACATCGAAACCACCGCCCAGGGCGAGTTATATTCCATCGCCCTGGAAGGTTGCGGCGAGCGTCAGGTGTACATGCTCGGGCCACCGAATGGCGACGCCGGCGGCGTGGATTTCCAGCTCGAATACTGCGAGTCGCGCACGGTGCTGCTGAAGAAGCTCAACGACTGGTTCGCGCATTTTGACCCCGACGCGATCATCGGCTGGAACCTGGTGCAATTCGACCTGCGTGTGCTGCACGAACATGCCCGGCGGCTGGCGGTGCCGTTGCGTCTGGGCCGAGGCGGGGAAGAGATGCAATGGCGCGAGCACGGCGCCCGCAACAACCATTTCTTTGCCTCGGCGGCTGGCCGCTTGATCATCGACGGCATCGAGTCCCTGCGTTCGGCCACCTGGAGTTTCCCCTCGTTCAGCCTGGAAAACGTTGCCCAGACGCTGTTGGGGGAGGGCAAGTCCATCGACAATCCGTACCAGCGCATGGATGAGATCAACCGCATGTTCGCCGAGGACAAGCCGGCCCTGGCCCGCTATAACCTCAAGGACTGCGAACTGGTGACGCGGATTTTCGCCAAGACCGAGCTGCTCAAGTTCCTGCTGGAACGGGCCAGCGTCACCGGTCTGCCGGTGGATCGCAGCGGTGGCTCGGTGGCGGCCTTCACCCATCTGTATATGCCGCTGATGCATCGCCAGGGTTTCGTCGCGCCGAATCTTGGGCAGCGCCCGCCCGAGGCCAGTCCGGGCGGCTTCGTCATGGATTCGCAACCGGGGCTCTACGAGTCGGTGCTGGTGCTGGACTACAAGAGCCTGTATCCGTCGATCATCCGCACCTTCCTCATTGATCCGGTGGGCCTGATCGAAGGGCTGCGTCATCCCGGCAACAGCGAATCGGTGCCGGGCTTTCGCGGCGCCCGTTTCTCCCGGACCCGGCATTGCCTGCCATCCATCGTGGCACGCGTCGCCGAAGGCCGGGAAACCGCCAAGCGCGAACACAACGCCCCCTTGTCCCAGGCGCTGAAAATCATCATGAACGCCTTTTACGGCGTGCTCGGTTCCAGTGGTTGCCGTTTCTTCGACTCGCGATTGGCCTCATCCATCACCCTGCGCGGTCACCAGATCATGCAGCGCACCCGGCATCTGATCGAGGCCCAGGGACATGTGGTGATCTACGGTGACACCGACTCTACGTTCGTCTGGCTGCGCCGGGCCCACGCCGAGGAGGACGCGGCGCGGATCGGCCGCGAACTGGTAGCACACGTCAACCAGTGGTGGCGCGAGCATGTGCAGACAGAGTTCGGGCTGCAGAGCGCCTTGGAGTTGCAGTTCGAAACCCATTTCAAACGCTTCCTGATGCCGACCATCCGGGGCGCCGAGGAGGGCAGCAAGAAACGCTACGCCGGGCTGGTGACCCGCGCTGATGGCAGCGACGAAATCGTCTACAAGGGCCTGGAAACCGTACGCACCGATTGGTCGCTGCTGGCCCGGCAGTTCCAACAGGAGTTGTACGGGCGAATCTTCCACCGCCAGCCCTATCAGGATTACGTGCGCGACTATGTGCAGCAGACCCTGGCCGGCGTGTTCGATGAGCGGCTGGTCTATCGCAAACGCCTGCGCCGCCCGTTGGAGGACTACGAGCGCAACGTGCCACCCCACGTCCGTGCGGCCCGTCTGGCCGATGAATTCAACCAACGCCAGGGTCGCCCGCGGCAGTACCAGAACGGCGGCTGGATCAGCTACGTCATCACCGTCGCTGGGCCCGAGCCATTGGAAGCCCGTAGCGCGCCTATCGACTACGACCACTACGTGAGCAAGCAGCTACAGCCGGTGGCGGATGCGATTTTGCCGTTCGTGGACGATGATTTCTCAACGCTGGTGGGCGGGCAGATGGGGTTGTTCTGAGCGCTGCGCATCGATGATCACACGTGTGCTTGGCTGTTTATGTGGCGAGGGAGCAAGCTCCCTCGCCACATAAGCGCGTTACCGCGCAAAACTAGACCATCGCCAAGCGCTGCTTGCCCCGGGGCTGGGCGAACGTCAGGTCAAGCGCCGCCAGGTCCTGCGGCGCTAGCGTCAGGTTCGCCGCCTCGGCGTTCAGACGCACGTGCTCAGGTTGCACGGCTTTGGGGATGGCGATGACATTGTCGTGGCGCAGCAACCATGCCAGTGCGACCTGCGCCGGCGTTGCGCCGTGGCGTTGGGCGATTTGTACCATCGTAGGGTCCTTGAGCAGATGCCCGCCCTGGCCGACCGGACAATAAGCCATGAGCGGCATGCGCTGCTGCAGGCACCAAGGCAGCAGATCGAATTCGATGCCGCGTTCTTGCAGGTTGTAGAGCACCTGATTGGTGGCGCAGGCGGGCGAGGCCAGTTCCTCGAGGTCGGCGACGTCGAAGTTCGATACACCCCAATGGCCGATCTTGCCTTCCTCACGCAAGCGCTCGAAGGCTTCGACGGTTTCTTCCAGCGGATATTGGCCGCGCCAGTGCAGCAGATACAGGTCGATGTAATCGGTGTCGAGTCGCCGCAGGCTGCGCTCGCAGGCCAAGGGGATGCCTTTGCGGCTGGCGTTGTGGGGATAGACCTTGCTCACCAGGAACACCTGGTCCCGAACGCCTTTGATCGCTTCGCCCACCACGGTCTCGGCGCCGCCTTCGGCGTACATCTCGGCGGTGTCGATCAGCGTCATGCCCCGTTCGATGCCCAGGCGCAGGGCCGCCACTTCCTTTTTGTGCTGGGACGGTTCCTCACCCATGCGCCAGGTGCCCTGGCCGATCACGGGCACCGACACGCCGGCCAATTGCAGAGTCCTCATGCCTGTCTCCTGTGTGTTTGAACATCAGAGGTGTGGCAGCAGGATAGACCAAGTGCTCGATATTCGATCACCTGTGGGAGCGAGCCTGCTCCCACAGGTGGGTAGGTGGTTACTTGGCCGAGAACTTCAAGACCATGGTCTGGGTGTAGGTCTGGCCCGGATCCAGGCGCGTGGATGGGAAGTTCGGCTGGTTGGGCGAGTCCGGGAAATGCTGGGTTTCCAGGGTGAACGCGCCCCAGTGCGGATAGACCTTGCCCTGCTTGCCCTTGACCGTGCCGTCGAGGAAGTTGCTGGTGTAGAACTGCACGCCAGGCTCGGTGGTGAACAGCTGCAAGCGGCGTCCGGATTGTGGGTCGTAGACATCGGCGGCGACTTTGCTCACGTCGCCCTTGGCATCGAGCACCCAGTTGAAATCGAAGCCGCCCTGTTTCGGTTCGGCAAACTTGAGTTGCGGGTGGTCGGCCTTGATATGGGTGCCGATGGCTGTGGGCTTGGTGAAGTCCATTGGCGTGCCGGCTACGGGGGCCAGCTCACCGGTGGGAATCAGCTTGCCGGTGACCGGTGTGTAGCGGGCGGCATGCAGGGTCGCCACTTGCTTGAGAATGTCGCCGTTACCCGCGCCCGCCAGGTTGAAATAGCTGTGGTTGGTCAGGTTCAGGACAGTGGGCTTGTCGGTGCTGGCCTTGTACTCGATGCGCAATTCGTTCTGTTCGTTGAGGCTGTAGGTGACGTCGGTCTTCAATGCTCCGGGAAAGCCCATCTCGCCATCCGCCGAGAGGTAGGTCAGGGTCACGCCCACCGAGTCCTTACTGTCATGAGGCTGGGCTTTCCAGACGCGTTTGTCGAATCCCAGCGGCCCGCCGTGCAGGGAGTTGCCGTGATCGTTCTGCGGCACCTGGTAGCGCTTGCCATCGAGCTCGAACGCGCCGTCCGCCAGACGATTGCCGAAGCGGCCGATGGTTGCGCCGAAGTACACGCTACCGTTCTTCTGATAGCCCTGCACATCGTCGAAGCCGAGCACGATATCGTCGGCCTTGCCGTTTTTGTCCGGCACACTCAGGGACTGGAGAATGCCGCCATAGGTAATGACCGTGGCCTCCATCCCATGGCTGTTGCGCAGCACGAATTTTTCCACCGCCGTACCGTCGTCGGTCTTGCCGAACGCGGCGCGTTCATTGGTCAGGCCGGCGGCCTGGGAAGCAGAAGTGGCGATCATCAGAGACACTCCGAGGGCCGTGAGCAGATGTCTGGATTCAAGCATGGTGTGACCTTCCTGTTGTTTTGTTGTTGTTTTGAACGCGGGTCGTGTCCGTTACTTGGTCGGACAGCGGTGAAGGTTTTTCTGTTCAGTAGTCTTTCTATTTGAGGGTTGAGAAGGGATTTATAGCCTTAAAATCAGATTTATCAATTAAAAAGTAATACTAATTAACCTGGCGACCTCTCTGGACAGATCGAGGATTTTCTGCCGGCACTGCACTTTTGCTTTTTTTGCCGCTCTATCCAGGGCCTGGAAGCGACGACCCCCCATCGCTTCCCGATGCCCAGACCGAGACCCGATGGCTGTTGTTTTTTGTTTTCTGATGATGCTGCGACGACGACTCGGGACGCTGTCGGTCGGTGCGCTGATGTTGCTCAGCGGTGGATGCAGCCATCAGCAGGGGCAGGACATGGTCACGCAGTTCAGCAACGCCAGGCCTCAGGAGTTCCTGCAGACCAGCGTCGATCGTATGGCCACGCTATCGATGCACGACAATCTGCAAAGCCTTTACCTGCTGATGAGCAAGTTGTACCTGCGCAACCCCGATGAATTGCGCAAGTCCGGTTTTCTCGAGGCACGCATCGCCGAGCAGCAGGTACGCCTGGCCATCGAGCAGCAACAGCCCTTGCCGACCCTTGGTGGCCGCAAGGACCTGGCTGCGCTGAGCTATGCCATGAGCCCGGAGTTTCTCGGCGATCGGGTCGGGGCGTTTATCTACGCCATCGGCAGCATGCTGGTCACCGCTCATGGCAATCGCCTGGAGTTCTACATGACCGACACCATCGATCCGCGTTTTGTCAGCAACGCGGCACGTAATATCGAGAAAGCCACCTGGTTGCTGAGCCAGCGCCAGAACAAGGACGGCAAGCCGTTGCTGTTTTCCAATGAAATTTCCGAGGAGGGCAGCAACCTGAGTTTCGCTGTTGAATTCGGCAAGATCGTTGCGCGATTGGATTTGTTGACACAGATGTTGGATGAGCGTTACCGGCGGATCGGCCTGAACTATGCCCAGAGCCTGTTGTTCCTGAATTTTCTGCCGGTGCAGTGAGAGGGTGAAATGGAATAAAGATAGATCACATCGATATAGGGGGGTTATAAGAAAAATCGCTATGCTCGCGGCCAGATTTTTCACGCAGTTGTACTGAGACGGTTTAATGGATTTCGGTAATGTCGGTTTAGTCGTGGCGGGCCTCGTGGTCGGCTTCATCGTCGGGATGACCGGCGTCGGGGGCGGTTCGCTGATGACCCCGATCCTGTTGTGGTTCGGCATCAATCCGGCGACAGCGGTGGGCACCGATCTGTTGTACGCGGCCATTACCAAATCCGGCGGTGTGCTGGTTCATGCCAGGAACCGGAATATCGACTGGGCCATCACCGGTTGGCTGACCCTGGGCAGCGTACCGGCAGTGGGGCTGACGCTGTGGTTCCTCAGCAGCCTGCACAGCTCTCCCGACGCCATGAACGCGGTGATCAAGCAGGCGTTGGGCTTTGTCCTGTTTGCCACCGCCCTGGCGATCCTGTTCAAGAAACGCTTGTTGCAATTCGCCCATGACCGCGCCGGCGGCCAGTACAACCCTTCCGGCAAACGCCTGAATCTGCTCACGGTGGTGACCGGCCTGGTACTCGGCACCATGGTCGCCCTGACTTCCATCGGCGCGGGCGCGCTGGGTACGGTCGCGCTGTTCATCCTCTATCCCTTTCTCCTCACCCGGCGTCTGGTGGGCACCGAAATCGCCCACGCCGTGCCGCTGACCCTGGTCGCCGGCCTCGGCCACGCAAGCATGGGCAACATGGACTGGCACATCCTTGGTTTCCTGCTGGTCGGCTCGTTGCCGGGCATCTACCTGGGCAGTCACTTGTCCGGACGCATCTCCGACGAACTGCTGCGTCCTTGCCTGGCGGTGATGTTGGCGATGATCGGGTTCAAGCTGGCGTTCTAGCACCAACACCCGAATTAGAGAAACACCACAGATCCA